>JADFJI010000167.1 GCA_022566235.1 Chloroflexota bacterium | reverse complement strand
TATTATATGCCGGTATCGACAGGAATATCTATGCGTGGCCAATCGAATCGTCTAGGGATATTGGTGGGAGGAGGACCAGCACCAGGTATCAACAGCGTCATAGGCGCAGTAACTATCGAGGCAGTGAACTCGGGCCTGAAGGTGCTCGGTATCTACGATGGCTTCGAACACCTGGTAGCCGGTCGAACGGACGCGGTGTCAGGTCTGTCCATCTCCGATGTGTCCCGGATTCATGCACAGGGGGGCTCTATTCTCCGCACGTCGCGCGTTAACCCCACCCGAAATCCGGAGGACCTGCACCGCACTGTCGAGACGATCAAGGCCATGGGCATCTCTTTTCTTGTGACCATTGGTGGGGATGATACAGCGTTCGCCGCCTCGGAGGTTGCGCGAGCGGCCGGTAGAGCGCTGCAAATCGCTCATGTGCCGAAAACCATTGACAACGACCTGCCTTTGCCTGGGGGCATGCCATCTTTCGGATTCGAAACCGCCCGCCACGTCGGCACCGATGTGGTCCTAAATCTCATGGAGGACTCCCGAACCACGAATCGATGGTTCTTTGTCGTGGTTATGGGCCGGAAAACGGGACACCTGGCCCTGGGGATATGCAAAGCCGCCGGTGCCACACTGGCCCTGATTCCTGAAGAGATTCCTGAGGAGCCCATCAGCTTGGCCTGTGTTGCTAGAGTTTTGGAAGGAGCCATACTGAAGCGGCGAGTCATGGGCCAGAAGCACGGCTTGGCAGTCATCGCCGAAGGAATCTCTGAGGTGCTTGACCCGGCAGAGCTGTCGAACCTTCCGGGTGTGCTGGTGGATAGGGACTCATATGGGCACATCAGTTTGAGCGAGATACCCCTTGCGACAATCCTGCGACGGGAAGTGCAGCGGCGTTTCGCTGAGCGAGGCGAGCGGATGTCAATTGTAGACGTGACACTGGGCTACGATCTCCGTTGTGCTAAACCTATCCCTTTTGATATCGACTATACCCGGACCCTGGGATACGGTGCGGTCCGGTTCCTATTGACCGAGCCCAAGGACCATGCGTTGCGCTACGGCGGCCTGATTTGCTTGGAACATGGACACCGACGGGTTATGCCCTTCGACGAGCTGCGGGACCCTGCCACGGGGCGCACCAGAGTGCGCCGGGTGGACCGCGAATCAGAACATTACGTAGTTGCCAGGGAGTACATGATCAAGTTGGAACCCGGCGATCTGTCAGACACCCAGATGCGGGCCCGGCTGGCAGACGCCGCAGGTTTATCGCCGGAGGAAATTGAGGATGCCTTTGCACCGATAGTGTACTCGAACACCCCCAAGGCACCGGGCCGAGGGTTCGGTAGAAAGCGCACTACGTGGGCTAATCGAAGTCATTGAGAATCTCTCCCGGCAAAAGGTCGCCAAATGGCTAGGGGCACCCATCTCGGATGCCCCTATTCATGCCTGGAAGAGCCGATAATCAGTGAGGTGGTGCCGAAGGTGGGATTTGAACCCACACGCCCACTAGGGGCACTACGCCCTGAACGTAGCGCGTCTGCCGTTCCGCCACTTCGGCGTTTCATTCTCTATGGCTGCTACACCATTTTTCGGGCCCGTAGTATGGTGGGCGATACTGGACTCGAACCAGTGACCTCGTGCGTGTGAAGCACGCGCTCTAACCAACTGAGCTAACCGCCCGCATTTGGTCCCAGCAACATCGGGTCAGCGGGCAGATATAAGGATGGGAATGACCCGTCTAATTATCCAGGTTTGGCCCAGCTACAATAGTAAGTCTACCCCATTTGACTGTCAACCGCGCCCGCCTGTATACAGTGGCTCCTGCCAGCGACCCGGAGCCCGTGTAAATGAAACGATTGAATAATGTATGTGGGACTCAAAATAGGCTAGATGAAGGCTAGAGCGAGGGCTCAACTGTATCTATGTCAGCAATAAATATGGGGACACCGCACATGGGCCCAGGGCGTGCGCTGATCGGGGTGATTTGATCCGACGTGTGGCGGGGAATCGAAATGCCTTACACCTGTGGCCACGATGGGGACACCGCGTATAGGGTCCAGGGCGCGCCCTGGTGGTGGCAACGGCTGGGTTCGAACCAGCGACCTAGGCCTTATGAAGACCCCGCTCTAACCACTGAGCTACGTTGCCACTCCGCCATTCGCAGGCAGACAGGAATATAGCATGGCGGTATTTACCAGTCAATTAGGGTTGCCCTTTTCTCTGCCTGCCCAAAGCTGTATGGTCAGCTCCATGTGACCAAGATGCTGGGCCAGCTCATCTATCGTGTGGACGATGGCCCACCGCTTGGTGCAGGGGGCCATGCGGGGCATGGTGATAACGTCTTCCAGAGCGTCGACCTGTAAGCCTTCTGAAGTGCTCTCGACGACGGACTGGGCCCGATCTATAAGGGATGGCAGCGTGGTCCTCTCCCCCCAGAACGTTATCAGGCCCTGGTGGTCCACCACGGCCCTGAACTCGCTGTCCCGGTCTCGACCCACGTCCTCTCCCGTCAGCCCCTGCACCATCCACCAGATAGTTACTCCGCACATATGGGCGGCGATGGCGGCCACCGAGTTGGTCTCCCCGTCCAGGGGCCGCCAGTTCAGGGCCTCGCGAGACAGCCCATCGAGGTGGCCTTTGGCCTTGCTCAGGAGTCCGTTTATGAAGTCGGCGTAGTTACGGATTTCTCCGTCCATAGAGCCTCCCACAGGTAGGTTTTTTGGATCGCTTTAGGACCCGGGCTTCGGGCTTTCCTGCGGGCTGCCCACCC
Source organism: Chloroflexota bacterium (assembly GCA_022566235.1). Lineage (GTDB taxonomy): Bacteria > Chloroflexota > Dehalococcoidia > Plut-88900 > Plut-88900 > JACZVB01. The sequence continues at coordinate 2,826 of JADFJI010000167.1, read as the reverse complement.
GTAGGCCGGCCTCTATGGCCAGCTTCAGCTCTTCCATACGGGGCAGAATGGAGTGGGCGGTAACATCGTTATCGAGGGGAGTGATGGAGATATAGTCGTTCTTGACGGCCCATATATCGGTGCCGGCCTCCAGCGTCCAGGCGGGGCGGGTCCTGTTGATCCAGTAGTACGTTCTTCTGGGGTCTTTGCCCTCGGTTACCACCTCTGTGTAGCTGCCGTTGGCCAGGCGAGTTGCCTGTACCCCCTTCAGCTGGTCAAGGGGTTTGTTGGGGACGTTCACATTCATCAGCAGCCTCTTGGGAAGTGCGCCCTCCTTGACCTGGGAAGCCAGCAAGAAGGCCAGCCTGGCGGCCACATCGAAGTGCAGGTCGTTCAGGGCGGTGACGGAGAGGGCGATGGATGGTATACCGCGAAAGTAACCGTGGAACGCAGCCCCCACCGTTCCCGAGACGAAAACGTCGTTACCCAGGTTGGCGCCGCCGTTGATGCCCGAGACCAGCAGGTCGATGGGGCCCTTGACCAGGGTCTCGGTGGCCAGGATCACGCAATCGCCGGGGGTCCCTTCGATGGCGTACGCCTCTATCCCGTCGTGTAAAGCCGCCGCAGGTGCGATCCTCACCGGGTGGTGAAGGGTCACCGAGCTGCCGACGCCGCTTTGCTCCCGGTCGGGGGCCACTACCACCACGTCGCCGACGGGCCTGAGGCTTTCGGCCAGGGCCCAGAGTCCCGGCGAAGCGATCCCATCATCATTTGTTACCAGTATCTTCAACTATATATATAGGTATACAGGCTTTATCAGCGGTGAAATGTCGCTGGGAGTCTACCACAAGGGGCCGAACCACACTAACGAGGCCTCGAGCCGGAAACGCGAGATGGGCGGCCTCATTTCCCTTAACCCTGAACCAGGGGTCGGGTCTACCGCCCCGCCAGCGTTACATTGTCAATCAGGCGTGTTTTCCCGATCCACACCGCCAGAGAGACCAGAGTCGGGCGGTCGATGGTGTCCACCTCCTCCAGGGATTTGGAATCGGCTGTGCTGACATAGTCCAGCCTGGCAAGGGGCTCCTTGTCTATCGTGGAAACGATTACCTTCTTTAAGATGCGGGCCCGGGCTTCTCCCTGGGCCCACCGGTCCCTGGCCGCCGAGAGGGAAGACCAGAGCACCGTGGCCGCCTTCCGCTCCTCGGGGCTCAGGTGGGTGTTGCGACTGCTGATGGCCAGGCCATCGGGCTCCCTGACCGTCGCCACGGCCACCACCTCGAGGCACAAATCCAGGTCGGCTACCATCTTTTCTATGACCCTGACCTGCTGGGCGTCCTTCTGGCCGAAGTAGGCCCTATCGGGGCGGACTATATTGAAAAGCTTCATTACCACGGTGGCCACGCCCCTGAAGTGGTCGGGCCTGGAGGCGCCCTCCAGTCTCTCGGCCAGGGCCCCCACCTCTACCCACGTGTCGAAGCCCGGTAAGTAGATCTCCTCGGGCGGCGGGGCAAACACCAGTTTCACCCCTTCGGCCTTCAGAAGCTCCAGGTCTCGCCTCAGGTCTCTCGGATAGGTCTGATAGCCCTCTGAAGGGCCGAACTGGGTGGGATTGATGAAGATGGATACCGCTACCGAATCGTTCTCTTCACGGGCCCTTTTGACAAGGGCCATGTGTCCCCGGTGAAGGAAACCCATGGTCGGCACCAGGCCCAGGGAGCCCGGCACCTCCGCCCTGGCCCGGCGAAATTCGACAACGGACTCCAGGAGTTTCATCCGGGCGAGAAGACCGGGGCCTCACGCATATTGGATCAGCTCGGAAAGCACATCCGGGTTCATTCGGAAGCTCTCCTTCTCGGTGGGGAAGGCTCCCGACCTCACCTCTTCCATATAGCGGGTGATGGCTGAGGCGGCGAGGTCTCCCAGAGGGGCGTAGGTCTTGGCATGTTTCGGGTGGAAATCGGATACCAGCCCCAGGATGTCGTGGATAACCTGCACCTGCCCGTCGCAGTGGACCCCCGCCCCTATTCCTATAGTAGGGATGGATACCCTTTCGGTTATCAGCTTTGCCAGAAGGGCCGGGATCGATTCCAGCACCATGGAGAAGACCCCAGCCTCCTCCAGCGCCTTGGCGTCTCTCAGGAGCTGGGCGGCTTTTTTGGGCGTCTTGCCCTGGACCTTGTATCCCCCAAGCTGATATACCGACTGTGGTGTAAGGCCGAGATGTCCCATTACGGGTATTCCGTTGCTGACGATGTGTCTGGTCACCTCTGCCACTGACTCTCCGCCCTCCAGCTTAACCGCCTGTGCCCCGCCTTCCTGGATGAGGCGAGCTGCGTTTTTCAGGGTCTCGGCCTTCCCGTTGCGATAGCTCATGAAAGGCATATCCGCCACTATCAACGGCCTTTTGGCCCCCCGGGCCACGGCCTTGATGTGGTGCACCATGTCGTCCATGGTCACGTAGACGGTAGACTCGTAGCCCAGCACCACCATTCCCAGGCTGTCACCGACCAGGACCATTGGTATCTCCAGCTCGTCCAGGACTCTGGCAGTGGAGTAGTCGTAGGCGGTGAGCATAGGGATAGCCTCCCCCGTGCCCTTCATTTTTATGATAGTGGCGGTGGTTGTACGCATCCTTGCAACCCTTCTGGCCTGGCGGCCGCGTATCGAGTTTAATCCATTCCCCTTGAAGGCCGTTTAATAAGTCCTATAAAGAGGGAAGTGTCCCGACGCCGAGTCCCGAGTATCGGTACGAGTCGGGACAAACCTACTTGTCCCCCTTCCTGGCCAGGAAGGGGGACAGGGGGCCTGTCCTGAGTCCCATCGAAGGGATGGTCGAAACTGTTA
>JADFJI010000166.1 GCA_022566235.1 Chloroflexota bacterium | reverse complement strand
GCGTCTTCCACTACGGCACCTACTCCATAGCTGAAACGAAGGAGTACCTGGCCCAGCGCGGAATCCCCGTGCGACGGACCCACCAGAAGGGAGCAATCGATGATAAAGCTGGATGAGAAGGGACTGATACCGGCTATCGTTCAGGACGATAAGACGGACCGGGTCCTGATGCTCGGGTATATGGATGAGGAGGCCTTGAGGAAGACTCGAGAGTCGGGGCAGGTGTGGTTCTACAGCAGAAGCCGGGCCGAGCTGTGGCACAAGGGAGCGACCTCGGGCAACTACCTGAACCTTCGAAGCATACACATCGATTGTGATTCGGACGCAATTCTGATCAGGGCGGAGCCCACGGGCCCGACCTGTCACACCGGCGAGGAGAGCTGCTTCTTTACCGAGCTTCCCTCAGGTGAGCTCCGGTTCGAGGGGGAGGACCCTCACATTTTGGATGAGCTGTTCCGGGTTATCCAGGAGCGGAAACTCACTATGCCCGAGGGCAGCTACGTGGCCGAGCTTTTGAGGCAGGGCCCCGGCAGAATAGGAAAGAAGGTAATAGAGGAGGCGGGGGAATCGGCTATCGCTTCGCTGGTGGAAGGCCCAGAGGCCACCGTAAGGGAGGTGGCTGACCTGTGGTTTCACAGCCTGGTGCTGCTGGCGGCCTCCGGCCTCAGCCCGGACCAGGTGTGGCAGGAGCTAAAGAGCAGAAGAAAATAGGTCCGCGCCTTCTATGGCCTCTCATTCTGGTTTTGTCACAGAGCTAACTATCCTGAAGCTACGCCGGCGGAGCAGCCCCCTGCCCCGACGCCGCGTCGGGGCGCTCCTAGTTTCGACGAGCTTATTAAACGGCCTCGGACGTTTGACTCCTGTGCAAAAGCCTCTCTGACAGCCCCATCTCATTCGCCAGCTTCCACGTCGAGGTGTTGTTTGGGGTGGTGAGAAGGATGGACAGGTCCTCCGGCGTGTCTATGTCCCTGTAGAGGGAGCCCAGTTGCACCAGGCGATATGGGACGCCCCTGGCCCGGGCCTCCTGTATATGCAGCGATAGGCTATCTGGGCCAAACCGGGAGGGGATGACGTCGGGAGGTGTCCTGAGCATGGCGTTGGTCCCGCCGTCGTGGGCGGGGGTCATTACCACCGACGGATTCCCCAGGCACACCTTGAGGATGGCCTGGATATCCGTTCTGCTTACAAGAGGGAGATCGGAGGGAATTATCAGGACCTGCCTGACCCCTTCCTCGGCCAGGACCCGGGACCCGTAGTCTACGGCCGGACCCTCCCCGGCGGCGCATTCGGGCTCCGGTATAACCCGGGCCCCCAGTTCCCTGGCGGCATCCCGGGCACACGGGTCACGGGTCACCACGCACAGCTCATCCAGTCCCTGTACACCCTGGAGCGTCCAAAGAACATCCTTGAGCATCGCCAGCGAAAGCCTGGCCTTCTCTTCCTGACTCAGGAGCGGCCCCAGCCGTCGCAGGGAGGTGGAGAGGCGTTTCACAGGGACGATGCATACCGTCATTTCGACTCGACTCCCAGGGCCCGGAGGGCGGACCGGGCCAGGGCCATCTTCTGAGGCAACGCCTTCATAATGGTATCGGTGGCTATGGCCTTGATCCCCAGGCCCCGGACTCGCTCCAGGGAGTCTGCATCGGCGTAGTCCAGTATGAATGCGTCCAGAAAGTCTCTATACAGCTCCGCCACCTGATATGCGCTCACCTCCAGCCCCAGGGCCTGCATCATATCGGCAGCCGGGCCTTTGATGGCCTTCCCACCCACTATGGGGCTTACGGCCACCACCGGGGCCTTGCACCCCGCCAGGGCCTCCCGGATGCCTTTCACCGCAAGTATGGGGCCTATGCTTATCAGCGGGTTGCTGGGTGCGATGACGATTCCCTGGGCCTCTTCGATGGCCGAGGTAACGCCGTCGGCGGGACGGGCATCTTCTATACCGGCGAAATCGATGGCCTGTACAGGGTCGCCGGCCCCACGCTTGACCAGGTACTCCTGGAAGCCCAGGTCACCGTCCCGGGTCTTGATCCGGGTCTCGACCCGCTGGTCGCTCATGGGCAGAATCCTGCAACCGACGCCCAGGGCCGAGGCCACCTCGGCGGCCACCTCCGAGAGGGTGGCCCCATCCCTAAGCCGCTGGGTGCGGTGGATGTGGAGGCCCATGTCCCGATCCCCCAGGTTGAACCAGGTCTCGTGGCCCAGGCGCTTCAAGGCCGCCAGGCATTCCCAGGTCTCGTCCCTCAGGCCCCAGCCCCGGGCCTCGTCGGCCAGGCCTGCCAGGGTGTAGGTGACGGTGTCCACGTCGGGGGAGATGTAGAGGCCGTGGAGCTCCACGTCGTCCCCCGTGTTGACTATCACCGTCACCTCGGACGGGTCGACGATCTTGACCAGCCCCTGGAGGAACTTTGCCGCCCCCACCCCCCCGGCCAGAACCGTGATCACGGTTCTGTACCTTTCGGCGGTTTGTCCATCCCCAGCAGGGCCCGGACTCTCGGGTCCTGGCGGGCCCAGGCCAGGCCCTGCTCATCCTCATCCTTGGAGTCAGGTTTCACAGACGGATCTAGTTCTCTAGACTTTGTCAAGTCTGTGACGGTCTGCTCGATATCTCGTCTTAGAGAGTGAAGGCAAGCCCGGTTGAAGTATGTGTTTGCATTGTTGGGCTTAATGTTGATTGCCTTGTCATAGTCCTTCATTGCCTGAGCAAGGTCGCCCTTACGTCTGTACACATTTCCCCGGTTGCTGTAGGCCTCGGCGAAGTCGGGTTCGAGGCCGATGGCCTGGTCGTAGTCCTTGATGGCCCGGTCTTGATTACCCTTCCTGTCGTAGGCGAGGCCCCGGTTGTAGTAGGCGTTGGTGTAGTCGGGTCTGAGGCCGATGGCCTTGTCGAAGTCCCGGATGGCCCGGTCATAGTTTTCCTTGTTGTAGTAGGCGTTGCCCCGGTTGTTATAGGCCTCGGGGTAGTCGGGTCTGAGGGCTATGGCCTTGTCGAAGTCCTGGATGGCTTGCACGTGCTCACCTTTGCCTGTGTAGGCGTTGCCCCGGTTGTTGTAGACTCCGGGTTCGTCGGGTCTGAGGGCTAGGGCCTTGTTGTAGTCCTGGAAGGCCCGGTCATACTGACCCCCGCTGTTGTAGGCGATGCCACGGTTGTAGTAGACCTCCGTGAGGTCGGGTCTGATCTCCAAAGCACGAGTGTACTCCTGGATGGCCTGATCATGATTGCCCGCACCATAATGAGCATTTCCTTTCAGGAAATGACCCTCGGCGTCTTCAATTGTTGGCCCCACCAGCCCCTCCTTGTCAGTTGCCCTTCGTACTCTAGTCCCAACTGGTCTGCTTCTTTTTTTGCCTCATTTCCCTTTCGACTCAAATTGCTTCTCGTAAGCATCCCAGATATCAACGCGTTATTCCCTTTTTGACTGACTTCAAAAGGTGAAGAGGTTTACGATTAGGTTTAGTGTATCCATCCCCTGCCCCCGTGCCCCTAGCATATAGCCCCGTCACTAGGGGTTCAATACGCGGCCACGTGGGAGTGGGGAAAAGAGACCTGTAGCGGTGGGGATGCTCCTATTGCGATCGCCACATGGACCCCACCCCAGACTCTTCGGCTTCGCTCAGAGTGACAGGGTAAACGAGGGCAACGGGTTATTTCGGGCGGGGGAACAGGTGGCTGCGGGCGGCCCGGGCCTCCGCAGCGCTCTTGATCTCCTCCATGTGCTCCAGCACCACCCTCTCGAACTTGGGCTTGATGTAGAACCTCCCTATCAGCCAGCCGAAGAAAGGTATCTTCATATCGAACTCGCCCCGGTAGGCGAGCACCGATCCCCCGTCATCCGTCTCCAGGAAGCGGAAATCCTCGGAAACGTACTTTATGGGCCCCTTGAGCCAGCGATAGGTGATCCGCTCGGGCTTGTAGAGGACGATCTCCTCCAGGGTGGTGTAAGTCTTACGTCCTTCCCTGGTATAGAACTCGGCGATGATGGTATCGCCGTTGCGGCTGATGAGCTTGGAGGACATGGCGGCGGACCCCGGCAGCTTGCCCTTGCCGATGGTGCTCATCATCTGAAAGACCAGCTCTCTGTGGGCCTTGATGACCAGGGTCTGGGGAGTGAGGGTTATCTTACCCATGCCAGCCTTTCTAACACGGTGCCGCGGATTCTTGCCTTCAGCAAGGGGACAACGAGGTCCCGGGTGTAGGGCATCCTACCTTAGAGTTAGATGCCGGTAAGCCGGCCACAGGTTCACTTTAGAGGCGGGAAGACTCCCTTGAGTTCGTCGGATAGCATTTGTCATCTTCCCACCTGCCCGCCCTCAGATGTTTTTAAAGTTAAGTTTGAGGGGTGTCCCCTCAAACTCCCCGACAGGGGGTTCTCCCCCTGCACCCCCTCCTTCCAGTACCGGAAGGGCGAAGCGGACTTTTGCGAGTTGGTTACCCCAGAACGTCTATGGCCAGGGCGATGAGCATCTTGGTGCCCAGGATCAGGCTGCGCACGTCCACCGACTCGTTGGTCCCGTGGACGTTGGCCAGGGCCGCCGAGTCCTCCGGATGGGATACCTGAAAGCCGTATACCAGGGTCCCCAGGGGCCGGAGGAACCGGGAGTCGGTGAAGCCGGTGGTAAAGGTGGGCAGCCAGACAGCCTCGCTGCCGTCTAGGGACTGCTCGGTGGCGTTCCGTATTTTGAGGGCGAAGTCCGTATCGTAGGGGGCCATGCTGGGCACGGCGGTGTAGTCGATCTCCACCTCCACGTCGGGGATCCCCTGGACCATCTTCTCTATCTCCTGCCTCACGTAGGCCTCGTCCTGGTGGGGTAGAGTGCGGACGTCGCAGGTGATCCGGCATGACGATGGTATGGAGTTGGACTTTATGCCCCCTTCTATCATGGTTGCGGAGATGGTCATCCTGGAGAGTCCTCGCAGCCTGGAGGCCATTTGGGCGTCTCTCTGGGCCAACTCCTCCGCTATCAGGTCTATATTCTCGGGCGTGGGCTCTTCATCTATCCCTAAACTCTTTAGGTGCCCGAAAATCTCAAGGGAGACATCTATCTCGGGTTTGTATTCGGCCAGGCGCTTCAGGACCTCCGAGGCCCTGGTCAGAGCGTTGACCCCGTTCCAGGGAGTAGAGGCATGGCAGGGGACGCCTTTGACCGTGATGTAGACCTCCAGCCTGCCCTTCTCCCCTATGCCGAAGAGGTAGGCTGGCGCTCCCTTTCTCTGCACCACGTCGCCCCCGCCCTCGTTTATACAGAAGTCGGCCTTGAGCCGCTGAGGATGGTTCTCGGCCAGCCAGCCTACTCCATACTTCCCCCCTGCCTCCTCGTCGGCGCAGGCCGCCAGGGCCAGGTGCCCCTGTAAGGGGACCCCTGCCCGCTTGAGGATGATCATCGCCATCATCTGGCAGGTAAGCAGTCCCTTGCAGTCGGAGGTGCCTCTGCCGTAGATGCGCCCGTCGATGATCTCAGCGCTGAAGGGTGGACAGATCCACTGGTCCTCCATCTCCACCGGCACGACGTCGGGAGTCGGTGCCGCCAAGGACAAGTACCTCAAGCCGGGCGATCTGATCGAAGCGAAAATCGAGCGGATCGGCATTCTGCGAA
>JADFJI010000165.1 GCA_022566235.1 Chloroflexota bacterium | reverse complement strand
CTTGCTCTGAGGTTGGAATATCTGTCTCTACAGCTGAGCATTGGGATACCGTGGACTATTATGGATTTAAAAGGCGGAAGGCTTGGGCGGCTCAGATGGCCCTTGGGAAACTGGAGGCAGAAATCAACCGCAGAGCTATTGAAGGAGTGGACCATCCGGTTATCCATCAAGGGGTTATCACCGACAGCTACAAAGTGTTCAGCGATAATCTCTTAATGTTCCGTGCCAAGCGCCTTGACCCCAACTATCGTGATAACTACGCGGAACCGAACAAAGATCAGAACGTGCCGGTGACGCAGATTATTATTAACTTAGCTCCCGGGGTGGAGATGCCGGCAGGCGTGGAGGGACAGACCCATTACCGGGAGGTACGGTCGGCAGTCGAAGGGGAGTACCGCGAGATTGCTGAGGAGGATGAGAGCTAAGAGGGAGACACACCTATGAAGCTAAAGACCTGGCATACCCTGGCGGTGGTGGTGCTGGCGGCTGGTTGCGGCGCCAACGGCGATGAGCCTGTACTACCACTTTAGCTACGTAACTGCCGGTTACCCGGGTAACTCCGAACATTCACCGCTCTGAGAAGCCCATACAGCCACGTTCCAATAGCAGGGTAGTGTGGCCGCCCCCGAGGGCGCAGCTACGACCCAGCTACCCGCCCACAAACCGTTGGTACCCATGCCCAATACAATTGCCTCGGGCTGCTCCTGTTCAGTCGAAGGACTCCCGCAGGCCAGCAGCAGCAGCACGCTGCTGAACAGCGCAACGCTGCCCCGGCCCCAGGGCGTCATCCTGATCAGGCTGGAACCGGAAAGCTTCTATTCTTTCGACAACGGGACGGGACGCACCACCTGAATGGTGAAGCTCAGATCTCGTCCTTGACGTCGAATCTCAGCTTGCCCAGCCCCGGCACCACGAAACCCATCGCTATCTTGTGAGGCCCCGGCGCCAGGCTGACCCCTCCGACCAATATGGTGATGACCTTGTTCAGAGGGATGCTGAAGTGGAAGTCGTCGCTGACGGAGGAGAAGGGGACCCGGGCCCCCTCGACGTTGAAAAAGGTCTTATCCATAGAGTATTCCTCTCCGTCCAGGGAGACGGGGAGCATGGCCTTGGCGTACCCGGAGCCCAGCGAGTTCTTCAGCTGGAACTGGACCCCTTCCGGCGAATTGCTCAGACTTCCCTTGACGTAGAGCCGTTTGAGAAGGAATCCAGGAATAGTTACCATAGTTTACTCTTTCCCTCCTTGACTTAAGGGTCTCTCAACTCCACTCGATAATCGGCGGCATCCTTGTGCGAGTTCACTCCTGTCGCCTCGACTTGTCCCGATACTCGGGACTTGACGGGGGCTCAGAATTACATTGCTTTAACCTCGATGTGACCTAATTGAGCCTGCATCATCTTGAAACAGGCGTTACTGGTTACGTATCAGTGCCCTGCATCATCTTGAAGATGCTTCTCTCCGCCTCCACCACCTCGGGTGGCAGGACGCCGGCTTTCCCCAGGGAGGAGGCGTATATGAATATCTGTGAGGCCCGCTCCACCAGCTCACACGCCCGAAGAGCGTCACCCATGGTCTTTCCCGCGGCAATGACGCCGTGATTTCTAAGGAACACCGCATTTCGGTCACCCAGGGCTGCGCAGGCCTTGTTGCCTAGGTCCTCGGTGCTGGGGAATCCGTATTCGGCTACCTGGACCGGCCCCCCCAGGTAGGTGACAAGCTCATCGAGGATTGGGGGCAGCTCCACCCCGCAGACGGCTAATACACTGGCGTATACCGAGTGGGTGTGAATGACGCATTTGATGTCAGGTCGGGCCTTGTAGACAGCTATATGGATGAGGGATTCGCTGGAGGGGTTGGCATATCCCTCTACCACGTCGCCCTCGAAATCGATGACCACGACATCCTCGGGCTTCATCTCCTCGTATCGCATGCTGGTGGGGGTAATGGCCAGTAGCTTTGAACCGTCTGCATCCTCCAGGTACATGCTGACGTTGCCGCTGGTGGCGGCCACCAGGCCTTTGGAGAGAAGATGGCGGGCCGCTTGGACTATCTCTTCTTTCTCGGCTTCCCAGGCCATTACAGCTCTCCTGATAGGCTCTCTAGCCCCCGATATAGAGATAGCCATCTCTCAAACCGCTCCTCCATGAGGGAGGCGTTGGATTTATCAGGCTCGATAGAGCGGTCAGGGGCCTTCATCTCGACCGCTGCTTCCGCCAGACTGCCGTATATCCCCACCCCCGTAGCCGCGCACATGGCGGCACCCAGAGGGCTGGGGTCCTTCATATCCGTCACCCGTATGGCCGTATCCAGGGTGTCGGCTGTTAGCTGGGCGAAGGCCCGGATGTTGGTCACCCCACCCCCAAGGCATACCATCGAGGGCTCTATCCCCGAGACCTCAGCGAGCTGCAGAGCGTTCCCTTTGATGGCGAAGGCCAGGTTCTCCAGGGCGCTGCGCATCAGGTCTCGCCTGGAGATGCCCATTTGACCGGCCGGGACTGGAAACATAAAACCACCCTGTTGCACCCCTAGCTTTTTTGCATTCATGATTCGGGGCCCGAGGTATGCCACCGTCTGGTCATGACCTAAATGGTCTGACTCCTCTGGCTCGGGCGTGCCCTCGATGTCGATCTCATTGTAGTCTGTACCTAGCACCGTTGCGAACCACTCCAGCGACCGGCCGGCCTCAGTGGTGCTGCTCTCCAGGACCCAGCGATGGGCCACTACGTGGCGGCCCGTCCAGGTCCGCCCTTCACAATCGAAAACGGCCTGTGAGGTTACTAGTTGCAACGGTCCGCTCCACCCGGCTAGAACACCCAGCTGCTCCGCTTCCACCACGCCCATGCCCAGCAGGCCGCACTGGGTATCCGGGCCGCCCAGGACCACCGGCGTCCCCTCACGCAGGCCCGTGTCACCGGAGGCCGCAGCCGTCACCTCCCCAACCTGTTGCCCGGCATGGCCCAGGGCAGGCACAACATCGAGGCCTATGTCCAGTCCTTTCATTATCAAGGGGTCCTTCTCCCCGGTGGCGATGTTCAGAAGCCCTATCTCACCCAGGGCAGACCTCGCGCATCGGACCTGGCCGCTCATCCTGAAGGTGAGCCAGTCGTTTATAGGCAGGACAGCGTCTATTTTCTCGAATATCTTTGGCTGGTGGACCTGGAACCATTTTAGTCGGGCAGGAGCGAAGAGGAAAGAAGGCAGGTGTCCCGTTACGGAGTATAGCCCTTCTCCTCGCTGGTCATCTATCTCCATACCTTCGAAGAAGGCACGCACGTCCTGGTTGGGCCCGCCGTACAGCTCCCCACCTTTCTGGTCCAGAAATACCATGCCGCCTCTCTGACTTGTGGTGGCCACGGCCATCACGTCTTCGGGTCTAACGCCAGCTTCGGTAAGACACTCCCTGATAAGGTCGCATACATCGGCCCACACAGTCGCCGGCGAGAACTCCTGGGAGAAGGGGGGTAGGCCTTCCGGGCGAAAATATCTCACCGGCCGTCGGGTCAGGGCGCGCACCCTGCCGTCAAGACCGACAATCAGACACTTCAGGCTGCTGGTCCCCATGTCCAGCGCCAGGACACACGGATCAGGCACGGTGCCCCCAGACCAATGGGTTGACGATTCGCGGCGGACGTCTGCCCGCCAGGAAGCACTCGATGTCCTCGATCATCATTCGGGAATGGCGCATTACAGTACCGTCGGTGGCGCCGCCGATGTGAGGAGTCAGGATGACGTTGTCCATCTGTAGAAGGGGGGGGTCCGGGGGGAGGGGCGAGGCTTCATGGACATCCAATGCGGCCCCTGCGATGCGCCCCTTTTCGAGGGCTTCCTCCAGCGCTCCCTGGTCCACGGCCTGGGGGCTGGAAGTGTTTATGAGAAAGGCAGAGGGTTTCATCCTCTCCAGCCCCTCACTCCCGATGACACCCGCGGACTCGGGCCCGGGGGAAACGTGGAGGCTAACGAAGTCGGAACGGCCGAGCAGCTCGTCCAGGTCTACCATCCGAACATCGCAAACTTCTCTCCGGCCAGAGGGCAGGTACGGGTCGTAGGCTATCACCTCCAGGCCCAGGGCCCGGGACTTCCTCGCTACTTCAGACCCGATGCCGCCCAGCCCCACGATGCCCAGGGTCTTCCCCTCCAGCTCCGTGCCCCTCAGCTCAAGATAGGGCGAGACCGGGTCCTCCCATGACCCCGAGGTCACATAGTTGTGGCAAGCGGGTATCTTCCGGGCCAGGGAAAACATCAGCCCCAGTACCAGCTCCGCCACGGCCAGGGCGTTTCTGCCGGGGGCATTCACCACTACCACCCCTCTCTCGGTGGCGACATCCACGTCGATATGGGTAGTGGCGTTACGGCATATCCCCAGGAACCTGAGGCCTGGGGCCTGCTGAAACGTCTCCTCCAGGACGAAGTCCGCCTCCACTACGAGGATAGCTATCTTCTCATCGTTGAGCCGCGCCGTCAGCTCCTCTGGCGAGTAGAGGCGTCTGGATTCCAGCCAGCTCTCGTGGATCGCCTCCATCCGGGCCCGGAGTTCATCCAGGCACGAGGGGTCGAAGGGCGCTAGGATAAGGGCCTTCATTGGCTTTCGAATGGTCAACTGTTAATCGAATAGCCCAAGGATTCTGTCCGCCGAGTATGCCGAGGCGTAGGCCAGAAGCAAAGTTCGTATCAGCCTGCCTGCAAATGTGGCTACCAGGAACCGCCATACACGCATTTTAGCCATGCCTGCCGCTATTCCGGCTATGTCGAAGAGTGGGTTGGGTGTAGCGGCGAGGACGAATATGCCGAGCATACCCCAGCGGCCTACCAGTCTTTGAGTCCAGGCTACCCACCTGTGCCTGCTGCCAGGGTCGGTTTGAATTTCCACGGTTGTCAGGGCTCTGCCCATCCGCCCCATGAAGTAGCCGCTGAGTTCGCCCAGGGTCATTCCCGCGGCCCCCATAAAGGCCACCAGCAGAGGGTTCAAAACTGCGCCGGCGATGATGACCGCCAGGAAGCCCGGGGTGGGCAAAATGACGCTGGCATTGGCGACCAGGGTAACGACGAAGACCCCGGGATAGCCCCAGGTCCGGAAGTAATCGATGCTGAATTCCGGCTTCGGGATGAAGAACATGGCCGCGATGATGGCCGCAGCGAGTAGCAGCACCCCTACTCGCCAGCGGAGGGGCGTCCGGCGAACACGCTGTATCAGAGACGAGACGGCGGTGAGCATGTCACTGCCCACAATAGGGTCTCTCTGAATCGATATTGCCCTCTTCATCCTCGCAGCTCTTATATCTCGAAATGTCAGGCCGGAGGCCCGGGTCGTTTACATGCTCCAAAGGCCGTAGTTCTGTGCCGGGAAACTCAATCCCACGCTCCGATTATAGCATTCGGTCGTCTGAGCCCATCTGCGTGGGAAATCGCCCCCAAGTGCTGTTGACTCCTCAGGTTGCCATCCAGCTCCTACTCCGAGAATGAATCTGCCGTTCGAGTAGAAATCAAGCGACGAGATACGTTTGGCAAGGTCGATCGGATGGTGCTCCGGAATCAGCAGGACCCCCGTACCAAGGCGCAAGGTCTTGGTCGCCGAGGCAGCGACCGTGAGGCCGATCAGGGGGTCGGTCAT
>JADFJI010000164.1 GCA_022566235.1 Chloroflexota bacterium | reverse complement strand
CTTTGCCGGCCGCGGCTCGGGTCCAGGGGGTAGGTGACGGTTATCCGAGGTGTGGGGGCGGATAGGCCTCAGGCAAGGCCCTCCCAATGGGGGCTCCGGCTACGCCCAACCACCTTATTCTGGGGGAACTCTTTAGCTAAAGAAGCTCCCTTACGCTCTTTCACAGAAGGCACTATGGAGAGGATCTCGAGGGTGTAGACAGCAGGTGGGGTCATTAGGCATTATAATAGCTCAAGCGCAATTCTCTAAGTGGCCTCCACCGGCCCGACCCCTTGGGATTCGCCTGTGTAGAACCGTGAGTGTCCTATGACGCTGGCTTTATTCTGGCTCCAATTCGCTGCCGCATCGGCTATCACCCTCGGAGCTTCTCATTTCCTCACCAGGTCAGCAGATGTCATAGCCTTCAAGACGGGGCTGGGCCGGTCTTTCATCGGCATCGCCCTGCTGGCCACGGCGACCTCCCTGCCCGAGCTGGGCACCAGCATCAGTTCGGTAGCGCTGATCGGAGAACCCGACCTGGCGGCGGGCACCATCTTCGGCAGCAATCTGTTCAACCTCTTCATCATCGGCCTCCTGGACATCCTATGGCGGGATGGCCCGATCCTAAGCAGAGTCGGCAAAACCCCAATTGTAATAGGCGGTTTGGGAATCGCAATCATTTCCCTGGCCGCTGCAGCCATCTTTATTCACACCACCACTGCTGCCATGTCCGGCTGGTACATCAGCCCCATCTCGGTGGTGATATTCGTGGTTTTCCTGGCGGCCATGTACATGCTCTTTCGCTTCGAGCGGTCCCAGGAACGAGATAGCCCCCCAGAGGCGAATCACGAGTACGCCCTCGCCAGCCTGCCGGTGGTGGCCTTGACCTATCTGCTATCGGCCGCTGTGATAGGTGGGGCGGCCATATGGCTTGCATCGACGGCCGACCACATTGCCGAGGAGATGAGGTGGGAAGCTAGCTACGTAGGCACTCAATTCCTGGCCCTCAGCACCTCGCTGCCGGAGCTGGCGACATCGGTTGCTGCTATACGCCTGTACGCCCCTGAGCTGGCCATCGCCAACCTGCTGGGCAGCACTCTCCTCAACACGGGTCTAATACTGTTCCTGGTTGATTTGGCCTACCCCGATGGCGTCCTTTGGGGCGCCATCTCACAGATACACATCCTAACGGCGGCCATAGCGGTCATTATGACATCCGTGGTTATCGTAGCCCTACTAAAACAGCGGCGCAGGAGACCCGGCAGGTTCTGGACGGTGGAGTCGGTAGTGCTGATAGGGCTCTACCTGGCGGCCAGCATTCTGGTGTTCTACCTGGGTTGACACACCCTTACGTGGACACCAGTAGGAGGAGCCTTCCCACAAGGTCGTGGATACCTCGTATATTGCCCCGACGGTACAGGTTGGGAAAGTCGGTTCGATGAATCACTGTCATTTCTTGTCCTCCAGAGCAGCAGATTGGCCCTTGACAGGCTGCCTAGCATTGAATACACTTATTATAGCATTATAATGCAGGTATTATAATGCAGGTAACATTGTGCCATAGTAGCGAACCAGAGTTGGTGTGGTTGCAAAGAGGGGCCTTTTTAGGTAGTGGTCATGAAAGAGCGGCGTTGGACTTTGTTCACTAATCACGCGGCAGTTCTCATTCGCCTGCTGGAGCACCCCGAGACTACTATTCGGACCACCGCTGACGAACTGGAGCTCGCAGAGCGCACCGTGGTGGGGGTGCTCCAGGATCTGCGGAGAGAGGGCTACCTTCTAGTGCGAAAGAAAGGCCGGCACAACATCTACCGGGTGAACCCTGACGGGCCCATGAAACGGCCGGAGCACAAGGGTTACACCATGCGGGAGTTCCTCTTCCGTGTACAAAGCGAGCTGGAACAGATCGCCTCTGTGGCTGAAAAGAACGCCTCTGGCAAGCGCCGGGTGGGACTGTAAACAAAACGGGTGTCTGCCAGGTAGGCCAAGGGGTCAGCTCCCCGATCGAGTTACTTTCCTACGCTGCCTGGATGGTCGCTCATAAACAGTGCGGAGAGGGCACGGGGAACATCGAGGGACGAAGCTACGCCGGATAGGTTGAGCCATGAAGACCAGGGGGCAGATTGAGGCTGTGATTACCGAAACCATCATGCAGAAAACGTGTGAGAACGATGACCGATCACGTAGCATCGGGGCAAATCGGAACCGTAGGCTAGAACTTTTCTCCGCCTTCATCATCACTTTGGTGCTGATCAATTGTAATACTGCGGCTCCAATACCCACTGCGGCCCCGAATCCTACAGCTACGCCGTCTCCTACAACCCACAGAGAGATAGTTACAGTAGATCCCGGGGCTGTATCCAGCGTAACCATAACCCTCGAAGCGTTGAATCGGGTCGAAGGTGAGATTAGGGTGCGGGGCGGGTTAGGTAACGATATCGACTTTTGGATAACAGACCCTGCGAACGATACGATAGTCAATCCAGCGAGGATTAGAGAACAGCGATCGTTCTCGTTTAAAGCTTCAATCAGCGGGAATTACAGTCTAAATTTCGGAAACACATTTACATCCCGTGTAACTAAAGTGGTAGACACTTCATACACAGTCTTCTGGCGCTGACATAAACTTCTAGTCTATGGAGTCCCAAGTGAGATGCTCAATGTGTACCGGGTAAGGGCCACCCGCGAGGCAGGTCCGGAGAGCGACATGAAGTGATCTGAGCGCCACAGATCCCAAGCGACATTCTCCGGGGCAGAGGGCAGGACGGGATGGCGATACTGATCTCCTCCAAGGTGAACCAGTGGATACTGCTGGTGGCCACCCTGCCCGCCGCCTTCAGCATCTCCGCCGGTTCCCTGGATGGAATGCCCCTTGCCTCCCTCTACATGCTGCTGACCCTGGTCATGCTCTTCACCAAGCGTGAGTACATAAAGGGAGTGCCTAAGATGATCTCTAATGCCTTTGCCGGCCGCGGCTCGGGTCCAGGAGGTGGGTGACGGTTATCCGGGGTGTGGGGGCGGATAGGCCTCAGGCAAGGGCCCTCCCAATGGGGGCTCCGGCTATGGCAAGAATGTTTGCCCGGGCCGCATCCGATAACGGTCATCTCGGCGAAGACGGAAGGATGGGGCATCCGGTTCGACGAAGAACGCAGGGCGGAGCTACTCGGTAACTGGGATTGGCCGCTCTCCCAACGATCCGGCAACCCCGCTTACACGCGCTCCCACACCACATGCGCGGTCCGCTGCTTACCCTCGAAAAGGATGGGAACCGTGCTGAGCGACAAGCGGCCAGCGGAGAACTGGAAGAGGCGCTCCTGGGAGTCCCCGACGAAGTTTGGGAAGGAGGCGACCTCGATGTTATGAATCACCCTGTCTTCCCTGACCTGGTACTTGCCGCAGTAGGAGATGTAGCTCTCGGCGGCGGCCAGCTTCTCCTCTACAGTCCCTCCTAACAGGTCGCCGTCTGCAAAGTTACGCCGGCCGTCGCTCATGATGGAAACCGACATGTAGCCGTCTGCCGTGTAGGTGATGTACCCCCTGGCGTCTCGGCCATAAGGGTAGCTGATATCGCCATCGGCGGTCCGCAACTCACAGGACAGCAGCCTCCAGGTCCCAATGAACGACTCCGCGCGGCTGTCGGTGCTTTCACCCATTGAGTGCCTCCAGCGAGATTGCGGTATCCAGAATTAGGCCCCGCTATCGCGGCCAGTCTAGCGCACGCACTAGCCATGGTGCTCATGTATGCGGCTCAAAGGTGCAGCACTTTTACCGGATTACGACGGACCTATGTGGCTGATCTGGGAGATGTGGGCTTAGGTGGGCCAGGGCTCCCGCCCAAAGACTCGACGCACGATGGGCTCGAAGAACTCCAGGGGTTTGGTGGGGTAGTTGGGGTCGAAGGCCCGCTGGTCGTATTTGTCGCACCACTGGACGCAGGCATCGAAGTAGGGATTGTCCCGGTAAGCGTCCCTGGCGTTGCGGTCCTTCCCTATGTGATGCCAGAAGTAGTATCCCTGGAATATGCCATGATGCTGCACTATCCAGTGTGACCTATCGGAGATGTAGGGCCGAAGGATGGCGGCCGCCACCTCCGAGTGGTTCTCCTCGGATACGACCTGGCCTATGTCATGGAGCAGGGCGATGAAGATGGTCTCGTCATCGGCGCCGTCGTCGTAGGCCCGGGTGGCCGTCTGCAAGGAGTGGTCGTACCCGTTCATGGATTCGCCGGTCGCCTTTTCCCGGAGCTGCTTGAGCATCGCCATCACCGAGTCCGGGAGGTGCTTCAGGTTCTGCTCTCTGTAGCTATCGTCCGAGGCCCAGTCTTCGGGGGTGCTCTGGTCCATCCTTGTGTAGGTGGCTTTCTTCGTAGTGGTCATGATTCTCCTCTAGCATCGAGTCCCACCAGTCTAGTACGAAATCTTTCCCAGGGCAACGCCAGGTGTGGGAGATCATTCAATAACACTTTCGACCATCCCTTCGATGGGACTCAGGACAGGCCTGGCCAGGAAGGGGGAAGAAATTAGGTTTGTCCCGAACTCGGGACAAACCCCCGGTCCCGAGCCGAGTCGGGGCACTTCCCGCTTATGGGACTTATTAAACGGCCTTGGAACGGCATTAGAGGAAATGATGCTCGCTCGTCTTTATCTAAGCTCGGCATGCTTGTGGATATTCCTATGCTCGTAAGGTTTCCAGGTAAAAACACCTGATTTCGTGAGAAAGCCATATCCCGAGATTAACCCCCTTGAGCGGGACTGCTAGGCAGCACTAAGCTAACCAGTAACGAAGGCTGTTAAATTCGGGCCCTGCACAAGGAGCCCCGATTATTTGATAGGATAATTCACAACCTCCCATTCGAGTGCTGAGCCGGTTCACAGCAGGTCATATCGGCCTGATATGGGAAACCCCGGCTCAGAGCATCGCGATGGGGAAACTCTCATGAAAGCAATTGTCTACCACAAATACGGCTTGCCCGATGTTCTCGGATTTGAAGAGGTCGAAAAACCGACCCCTAGGGACGATGAAGTGTTGGTCAAAGTTCATGCGGCATCCATAAATTCATGGGACTGGGATCTCCTGAGAGGCAGGCCTGTAGTACGTATGTGGGGGTTGTTCAAGCCAAAGTATACGATACCGGGTTCCGATATAGCGGGGCGAGTTGAAGCGGTTGGCAGAAAGGTAAAGCAGTTTCAGCCGGGCGATGAGGTATACGGGGACCTATCTGGCTGCGGTTGGGGCGGTTTCGCCGAGTATGTCTGCGGTCGTGAAAATGCATTAGCACTGAAATCGACCAGCATGACATTCGAGGAAGCGGCGGCGGTACCCCAAGCGGGGCTCCTTGCGCTGCAGGGACTGCGCGACAAGATTGAGATTCGGCCGGGGCATAAAGTTTTGATGAATGGCGCCGGCGGTGGCGTGGGTACGTTTGCGATCCAGATTGCGAAAAATCTTGGGGCCGAAGTGACTGGTGTGGACAGCGCGAGGAAGTTCGACATGATACGCTCGCTCGGCGCGGACCATGTCATAGATTTTGCGATTGAGGATTTCACCAAAAATGGACAGCAGTACGACCTGATTCTTGATGTTGTGGCATCTCGTTCAATGTTCGATTACAAGCGAGCATTAAGTCCCCACGGCACCTATGTCATGATCGGAGGGTCTGGGGCTCGAATTCTCCAGGTCATGCTCCTGGG
>JADFJI010000163.1 GCA_022566235.1 Chloroflexota bacterium | reverse complement strand
ACCTGTCGACCCTCACCCCCTGTGTCCCCCTCTCCCTTATTGAGGGAGAGGGGGAGAAAATAAATATGGGGGAGTACCCCCATACCCCCCGCCAAAGGGGGTAAACCCCCCTCTGGACTCCCCGCTTTATAGGACTTATTAAACGGCCTCAGAATGCCAGGGGGAAGGGGCAAGGGGCGGTTGCTAAAGGTATCGGGGTGTGGACCGGGGGTGTGGGGAGGGTGTGAGGGTAAGGGCCTAGACCTCCCTGGTCAGGGTGGCCAGGAACTCTTCATTGTTGGCGGTCTTGGACATCCTCTCGAGCACCTTCTCGGTGGTCTCGGCGTAGGAGGTCGGGTCATTGCTTATCATCGAGACCATGCGCCTGAGGAGCCAGACCGCCTTGAGGGTGGGCTCGTCCAGGAGCAGCTCTTCCCGCCGGGTGCCTGATTTCTGGATGTCTATGGCGGGGTATACCCTTCGCTCGGCCAGCTTCCTATCCAGGTGGACCTCCATGTTGCCGGTGCCCTTGAACTCTTCGTATATAACCTCGTCCATCCGGCTGCCGGTCTCCACCAGGCAGGTGCCGATGATGGTGAGGCTGCCTCCCTCCTCGCATTTTCTGGCTGCACCGAAAAAGCGCTTGGGAGGGTAGAGGGCTATCGGGTCTATGCCACCCGAGAGGGTCCTGCCGCTGGTGGGGATGGAGAGGTTGTAGGCCCGGGTCAGCCTGGTGATGCTGTCCAGAAGGATCACTACGTCCTGACCGCACTCCACCAGGCGCTTGGCCCTGGCCAGGGCCACCTCCGCCGTTTTCGTATGGTCTTCCACCGGTTCATCGAAGGTGGAACTGATAACTTCCCCCTTCACCGAGCGCTTCATGTCGGTGACCTCCTCGGGCCGCTCCCCGATGAGGACCACCATCAGGTGGATGTCTTCGTAATTGGTGGCTATGCCGTTGGCGATGTGCTTCAGGAGGATGGTCTTCCCCGCTTTGGGAGGCGATACTATCATACCCCTTTGCCCCCTGCCGATGGGTGATAGAAGGTTGAGGAGCCTGCCGGAAAGGCTGCCGTCAGGCACCTCCAGGTTGATGAGCTGGTTGGGAAAGATCGGGGTCAGCTCTTCAAAGGTGGGCCTGCCCTTGGCCGCCTCGGGCTCCATGTTGTTGACGGACTCGACCCTGAGAAGGCCGTAATATTTCTCGCCATTCTTGGGAGGTCTCACCTGGCCGGTAACATGGTCCCCTGTCCGGAGGCCAAAACGGCGTACCTGGGACTGGGAGACGTACACATCGTTTACCCCCCCCCTCAGGCCTTCATGGCGCAGGAACCCGTATCCGTCGTCCACAACCTCCAGGATTCCACCGCTGATGATGGCGAACTGGTCGTCCGAGCGGGTCGGCAGAAGCCGGAATACCAACTCTCCTTTCTTAAGAGAGGCGTAGTTGTTGATGTTGGCCTCCTGGGCCAACGCCAACAGCTCCTCCCGGCTCTTAGCCTCCAGGTCGGCTATGTTGATCCGTTCTATCTGCGCGGTCGGGGTGCTCACGATGGGTGTTTCTTTCTCCCTATCATACGAAGGGGGCTCCTTGTCAAAAAAGGGCCGGGTTCAGGCAAGCGAGGCTATAGGTAGCACGATTTAGGACACAACAGGGACATCCATGGCTGTCATGGTAGGGGGCTAGACCCGGACCAGACTTTGCCAGTCTTCTATAAAACGTTTTAAGCCTGCATCGGTTAGAGGGTGTTTGAACATCTGCTTGAAAAGCTTGTAAGGCATGGTGGCAATCTGCGCTCCCGCCTTCGCTGCCTCTATAACGTGTTTGGGATGCCGAAGGCTAGCGGCTATCACTTTGGTCTGCATCTCATGTACCTTGAACATCTGGAGCATCTCTGAGATCAGCATCATCCCATCCTGGCCCACGTCGTCCAATCTTCCTACAAAGGGGCTGATGTAGGTCGCCCCGGCCAGGGCCCCCAATAGGGCCTGATTGACCGAGAAGGTCAGGGTCTGATTTATTGCGATGCCCTCTTTGGAGAGTACTGAAATGGCCTCGATACCCGCCTCGCTTACGGGTATCTTGACTACCACATTGGGCGCCCAGGTAGCGATCTCGCGGCCTTCCTCGATCATCTCGTAAGGCCCCTGGCCCATTACTTCGGCGCTAACGGGGCCATCTATGATGGAGCATATCTCCTGGATAGCGGTCCTGAGGTCGGAATGGCCGGATTTAGCGGCAAGGGACGGGTTGGTGGTGATTCCAGAAACTACACCCAGTCTTGAGGCCTCTCGGATCTCACCTATGTCGGCGGTATCAAGCCATATCTGCATTGAAACCTTCCTCTAGATTGTAAACTTAAATCCTGCTCCTGTCTACGCCTTGTACTCTTCTACAGACATCGCGGGGAGAGGGTGCTGGCCCCCCTCTCTGAGGGTCTTCTTGGCGGCCCCGATGAACTCCCGGAAGAGGGGGTGGGGCCGGTAGGGCCTGGATTTGAACTCTGGATGGAACTGACATCCCAGCATGAATGGGTGGCCCCGCAGCTCTGTTATCTCCACCAGGTCTCCCCCAGGGGACATACCGCTGAATGTGAAGCCCGCATCCCCCAGCACCTTCATATACGCGTTGTTAAACTCGTATCGGTGTCTGTGACGTTCGTATACCACCTGGTCATCGTAGGCCCTGCCCGCCAGGGTGTCGGGCGCCGCTTTACATGGGTATGCCCCGAGACGCATGCTGCCGCCCATATTCTCGATGTCCTTTTGGCCGGGCAGCAGGTAGATCACGGGCTCTCCTGTCTCCAGGTCGAACTCAGTGGAATTTGGCTCATCGGAGTTCATGACGTGCCTGGCGAACTCGATGACCATCACCTGCATGCCGAGACAGAGGCCGAGATACGGGACCTGGTTCTCCCGGGCGTATCGCGCGGTCTTTATCATGCCTTCAATGCCCCGAGGGCCGAATCCCCCAGGCACCACGATGCCTTTTACGGTGCGTAGGTAGGCATCCAGGCCACCGTTCTCCAGGTCCTCTGAGCGCACCCAGGAGACCTCGATATCGCAACCGTGGTCCAGCCCGGCGTGGTAGAGGGCCTCCCGCACCGAGCAGTAGGCGTCGGGAAGCTCCACGTATTTTCCGACTATGGCGATGGGGATCGGTTCCTTAGGCACTTTGATCCGCTCCACCATTGCAGACCAATCGTCCAGGTCCGGTTCGGCACTGGCTTCAAGGCCCAGCCTGCTTACGATGAGCTGGCCCAAGCCCTGCTCATGCAGAATCAGAGGCACCTCGTAAATAGTATCGACGGTAGGAGCCGCAATCACTGCATGCCGCTCCACGTCGCAGAACAGAGATATCTTGTCCTTGATCTCGGGAGTCACCGGGTAATCACTGCGACACACAATGACATCGGGCTGAAGGCCTATGCTTCTCAGCTCTTTCACACTGTGCTGGGTCGGTTTGGTCTTAAGCTCGCCGGTGGCGGAGATGTAGGGAAGCAGGGTCACGTGGATGTTCAGTACGTTATCCCGGCCGATCTCGTTGCGCATCTGCCTGATGGCTTCGAGGAAGGGCAAGCTTTCGATGTCTCCTACTGTGCCTCCCACCTCCACGACAATTACTGATGCCCCGGTCTCGTCAGCGATCTGCCTCATTCTGGACTTGATCTCATTGGTAACGTGGGGCACCGTCTGGATTGTGCGACCCAGGTAATCGCCTCGCCGTTCTTTAGCTATGACGGAGCTGTAGATATCGCCAGCGGTCACGTTGGAGGACCGCGTAAGGTCCAGGTCGATGAACCGTTCGTAGTGGCCCAGGTCCAGGTCGGTCTCAGCACCGTCCTTGGTGACGAACACCTCCCCGTGCTGATACGGGGACATGGTCCCGGGATCGACGTTGAGGTAGGGGTCCAGTTTTTGAACGGAGACGGAGACCCCGTAGCCCTTCAGGAGTCGGCCGATGGAGGCGACTGTAATACCCTTTCCTACCGAGCTTACGACTCCGCCGGTGACAAATATATACTTAGGCATCAGCCCTGAGTTCTAAGTAGGGTGGCATACCTGTGCTGTGGATAATCGAACCGCCGACAGGGAGAAGGCACCCCCGCTTGAGCTTATTATATTCCTGCCCAAGCTGTAGGCCCCTTGCTATGAGGGAAATCAATAACAAGCTACGGTGTACCGGGCCAAACAGGCGCTCCGTCTAAACTCATTCTGAGATGAGGTGCACGGCTGAAGAGGCGAGAGGGGTGAACTCACAATCGGCGAAGTACATAAGGTATCGACAACCCCTTCTGCGAAATTATAGGCCTGTATCGGTGAATGTGTCAAGGAGTTTTGGACTCAATTAAGAACTCATTCATAGAACCAGATCACGGGCTGTCCGGAAGGAGCCCGAGCCTCCCTGAGACACTTGTGGTTACCAGCCTAAGACACTTGTGGTTACCAGCCTGAAACCCTTGCAAACCCCCGTATCCTATGATAGCGTTATCCTCGCAGCCGACCGCGAGCGGCGGTAAGCGAAAAAGGTTCGATACAATAATAATATAGATGTGTGCGCCGGCATCCCAGGGAGCCGGACGCCGGGTAGCCGGATCATGTAGAGCCTTCGCGGTCGGACTGCGAGGGCTATTTTTATGTCGGACACCATAACTGACGTACCGGGCATCAAGGTCGGCCACTACACCGACACCCTGGGGATCACCGGCTGCACCGTAGTCTTATGTGAAGAAGGCGCTGTGGCGGGGATCGACGTGCGGGGCTCCGCCCCCGGGACCCGGGAGACTGACCTCCTCAGGCCCATGAACCTCGTGGAGAAGGCCCATGCGATTCTCCTGAGCGGGGGCAGCGCCTACGGCCTCTCGGCTGCGGACGGCGTCATGAGGTACCTGGAGGAGAGAGGCGCGGGCTTCGACGTCGGAATCGGGGTGGTGCCGATAGTGCCTGCCGCTATTCTCTTCGACCTGGGCCTGGGCGACGCCAGGGCCCGTCCCGGCCCCGAGCAAGGCTACCAGGCCTGCCTCGAAGCCCAGGACAATGACCCGGAACAGGGGAGCGTGGGGGCGGGCACCGGGGCCACGGTGGGCAAGGCCCTGGGACCACGATGGGCCGTAAAGGGTGGAGTGGGTTGCGCCAGCGCCTCGCTTGGGGGCTCTGTCACGGTGGGGGCCCTGGCCGTGGTGAACGCCTGGGGAAGCGTAGTAGACCACGATTCGGGACAGATCGTGGCGGGCCCCCGTAAGGACAAGGCGCCCGGCTTCCAGAGCACCGTCGACCTGCTGGCCTCTGGAATCGAGGCGTCCGTCTCCATACTGCAAAACACCACCCTGACCATCGTGGCCACCGACGCGGCCCTGTCCAAAGAACAGGTCAACAAGATCGCGCAGATGGCCCAGGACGGCATCGCTATGGCGGTCCGGCCAGCCCACACCATGTACGACGGGGACGCCGTCTTCGTTCTTTCCACAGGTCGGGGTAAGCGTTTCGCTGATACGACCGCCCTGGGAGCCGTTGCGGCAGCGGTGGTCAGCAGGGCCATCGTGAGGGGGGTGACCCGGGCCAAGGGCCTGGGGGGCGTGCCCTCAGTTACAGAAATCAATGAATCAAGGGGGAGTAGTGTCTACTAACAGTTTCGACCATCCCTTCGATGGGACTCAGGACAGGCCCCCTGTCCCCCTTCCTGGCCAGGAAGGGGGAAAAGTAGGTTTGGGGGATACCCCCAATCCTTCGGCTACGCTCAGGACAGGCTCT
>JADFJI010000162.1 GCA_022566235.1 Chloroflexota bacterium | reverse complement strand
ACCTATTTCTTCCCCCTCTCCCTTGGCAAGGGAGAGGGGGACACAGGGGGTGAGGGTTTTTGAAACCAGCTCTAGCACCAAAGGTCATCTAATCGCCACGTCGGACCAGGAGGTATGGCCAAACGGCCGGGTGGGTGTCAGAGGGCCTTCACGATGATCTTGGCCGCGGTCTCGGTGCTGATCACGATCTCGTGGCTGTCTATCTCCAGGGCTATGGTCCCCTTGAAGGCGGCCACCTCGGTCACTTTCATGGTCCAGGATGGAGAGACGTTGTGCTCGTCCAGGTATTTCAGTAGCTCAGCATCCTCCTCAGGCACCCGTTTCACCACGACGGTCTTTCCCTGGGGGATCTCGTTAAGGGTGCTGAGGTGGGAGCGAAGATGTTTGATGCTATTGTAGCCATCGCTCCCAGGGATCGGGTAGCCGTGGGGGCATGTGGAGGGGTTACCCAGGAGTGTCACCAGCCCATCCGCGACCTCTGGAGAGATACCGTGCTCCAGGCGGTGGGCCTCAGCATAAGCCTTGTGCCACTTCAGCTTCAAGATATCGGTTAGGAACCTCTCGGCAAGGCGGTGGCGGCGGATTACGTCCTCGGCGATACGGTTGCCGGTGGGGGTCAGGGCAATCTCTTTCTTTTTGGAAAACTTAACCAGGCCGTCCCGGTCCATCCTTCTAAGCATGCCGAAGGCCGTCGCGGGAGACACCCCTAGGGCCTCAGCCACCCTCACGGAGATGACCTGCCGCCCCTCCTCAGCGAAACGGAATATGGTGGTGAGGAAGTCCTCGGTCGCTATGGAGCTAGGCTTTGCTATTTGAGGCAATGTACATCCTAACCGAATAATTATGTTGGATAACTTTAATTAAATAGCCAATACCAATTATATTAGCTTGTGTAAATAATGTCACAATGGAGTATTGACAATAAATATATTTAGTCTATCCTAATTGTCAAGTTGCTCGTACCTAATACTGCAGTTACGTCATGCATTGTGATTATAACACTAACTACAAGTTGATATGTAGTAATGATGGAATACGAGTCGATCTAATGGAGGTGTTCTCTCACGGCTGAAGTGGACTTATCAGAAGACACGAAGGCCGAGAGCCTGCCCAAGCTATTCCTTAAAGCACTAGAGGAGTTGGATAGAAGTCGTTAGGAGGATCGAGGTGACCAGAGCACGTTTATCACGTGCCATCGCCATATTTCTGGTTGGAATGCTGCTGGTTGTGGCGCTGGCGGCGGCCTGTGGCTCTGACGCCACCACGAAAGCGGGACAGGCAGAGAAAGAACCAGGAAACCTGATCATCTACTCAGGAAGAGAGGAGAAGCTGATCGGGCCCATTATCGACCAGTTCAAGCAGGCCACGGGGATCGATGTAGGGGTTAAATACGGCAAGAATCCTTCCCTTGTAGCGACTATCGAGGAAGAGGGCAACAACAGCCCCGCCGATATCTTCTTCGGGTCGGACCCGGGCTCTTTGGGCGCACTACAGCACCGGCTCGTGCTGCTGCCTGATACTATATTGAACCGGGTGCCTTCTGCCTTCAGGTCTCGCGAGGGCAAGTGGGTCGGCATCTCGGGGCGGTCCAGGGTTATCGTATACAATACCGAGAAGCTGACCGAGGCGGACCTGCCAGACTCCATCTTCGATTTCACCGATCCCAAGTGGAAGGGTCGTATCGGCTGGGCTCCGACCAACGGTTCATTCCAGACCTTTGTTACTGCTTTGAGAAAGGCCGAGGGTGAGGATGCGGCCCGCCAGTGGCTTGAGGACATTCAAGCCAACGACCCGAAGGTATACCCAAAGAACACCCCCATCGTTCAAGCCGTCGCAGACGGAGAGATCGATGTTGGTTTCGTCAATCACTATTATCTGTTCCGGTTTTTGGCCGAGGAAGGAGAGAGCTTTAAGGCCCGAAACTACTATCTCAAAGGTGGGGACCCGGGTGCGATCGTGTTGGTAGCCGGAGCAGGCATATTGGACACCTCGAATAACCGTGAGAACGCCGAGAAATTCCTGGAGTTTCTGCTCTCCACCGTGGCCCAGCAATATTTCGCCAGCCAGACATTTGAATATCCCCTGGTGGAGGGGGTCAAGATTAATCCGCTACTGGTGCCCCTTTCAGAGATAGAGGTGCCGGACCTAGACCTCTCCCAGTTGGAAGACCTGGAGGCCACCATAGAGCTGCTAAGGGATACGGGCGTGCTGCCGTAAAAAGTCCATGAGGTCCAATGATGTAAAAAGCGGAGGCACCTCCCTACTTTCGTCCCTGTTAAGGGGAGGGGTGGAGAGGTTTTATCCCAGGTCCCCCACTGTGGTCTGGCTGCCGGCGACCCTGGTTGCCGGGGCTATGGTGCTGCCCCTGGTATACCTGGTGCTGAGGGCACAAAGCGCCGACTCAGGGCTTTGGGATATTCTGGTCCGCTTTCGGACCCTGGAGATCCTCGGACGCTCCACCATGCTGGTGGCGGCAGTAACCGGCGCCACTGTTGCAATTGCGGTCCCCATCGCATGGCTCACCGTCAGGACCGATATACCCCTTCGAAGATTCTGGTCGGTTACCACCGCCTTGCCCCTGGTAATTCCCAGCTATATAGGGGCCTTTACCCTCATAGCTGCCCTGGCGCCCCGGGGCATAATCCAGCAACTCTTGGAGAGCGTATTCGGGATAGAGAGGCTGCCGGATATCCACGGATTCTGGGGGGCGACACTGGCCTTAAGCTTCCTCAGTTTCCCCTATGTGCTCCTTCCGGTGAGGGCAGCGATACGGGGGCTCGATCCCGGGATGGAAGAGTCGGCACGGGGCCTCGGTTACAGCCCCTGGGGTGTCTTCCATAGGGTCACCCTGCCCCAGCTAAGGCCTGCCATCGTGGCTGGGGCTCTCCTGGTCGCCTTATACACCCTGAGCGATTTCGGGGCCGTTTCTCTGCTCAGGTACGAGACTTTCACCTGGGCCATCTACCTTCAATACGAATCGGTGTTCGACCGAAGCGTATCCGCAGGTCTATCCCTGATCTTGGTGGCCCTGGCATTGGGAATTCTCCTCTTCGATGCCCTCACCCGGGGTCAATCCCGATACGTCAGCGGTGGCGCCGGTGGGACCAGGCCCCTCCGGGTTATGCGACTGGGCCCCTGGCGATGGCCCGCTCTAATCTTCTGTGGGGCGGTGGTCCTGACCAGCCTGGGCGGGCCTATGTCGGTGCTGATCTACTGGGTAGTGCGAGGGGTCTCTGCGGGGGAGAGCTTAAGCTCCCTTTGGGGTGTAGCCGGCAACTCCCTCTACGTCTCGGCCCTGGCATCGGTGGCCTGTATAGCGGCGGCCCTACCGGTCGCTATTCTCGCCGTCAGGTATCCCAGCCGTTTTGCCACCCTGATAGAGCGGGTGAGCTATCTCGGCTTTGCCTTACCGGGGGTGGTGGTCGCCCTGGCGCTGGTCTTTTTCGGCGCCAACTACGTATCGCCGGTTTACCAGACCCTGGGGCTTCTGGTCCTGGCCTACATGATCCTCTTTCTGCCCCCTGCCCTGGGGGCCATACGGGCCCAGCTGCTTCAGGTAGACCCCCGGATGGAGGAAGCGGCGAGGGGCCTGGGCCTCTCGCCGCTGCGTGCGTTCATCTCCGTCACCTTTCCTCTGATTCGGGGCGGCATGCTGGCAGGAGCGGCCCTGGTATTCTTGATCACCATGAAGGAACTGCCGGCCACCCTTATCCTCGGCCCCATAGGGTTCGAAACCCTGGCCACCAAGGTGTGGGGCGCCTCCGAAGCGGCCTTCTTCGCCGAGGCGGCGTTTCCAGCCCTGCTCCTGATCCTGCTGTCCTCCGTGCCGATGGCCCTACTGGTCCTCAGCGATAGGGGCAGCGACACGGTCTTGTTAAGGGCCAAGAAATGAGACATGGCCGTTTAATAAACCTATCGAAATGGGGAGTGCAGTCCCGAGTGTCGGGATTGCCGGGGGTTTGTCCCGACAAGTCCCGAGCATCGGGACAAGTCGGGACAAACCTAATTTCTTCCCTCTTCCTGGTCAGGAAGGGGGAAAGGGGATGGTCGAAACTGTTATTAACCACTCTCGTAACGCCTCAGTTGAAGGCAACCGAGCTTCGTGAGACACTGGAAGACCGACCTGTGGGAGGGCTCAAAATCAGATGGTCACGATACCCGAGGCCTCCAGCCACGTATTACAGCTGAATAGAGCCACGAAGATATACCCAGGGGCCTTCGGCCCTGCCGTGGACCGGCTGACCCTCTCCCTGGCGCAGGGAGAGATCATGTCGATACTCGGGCCAAGCGGCTGTGGTAAGACCACTACCCTGCGCCTCATCGCGGGGTTCGAGACGCTGGAGGAAGGGGAGGTGTCCTTAGGGGGCCAGGTGGTCTCTACAAAACATCACCTTGTGCCCCCGGAGAAAAGGGAAGTGGCCATGGTCTTCCAGGACTATGCCCTCTTTCCTCACCTGACCGTTGCCAAGAACATAGCCTTCGGCCTGAGGAAGATGGACTCGTCGCTCCGCCGAGAGCGGGTAGCAACGGTCCTGGAGCTGCTGGACATGGGGTGGCTGGCAGACCGGTATCCACATCAGATATCGGGTGGCCAGCAGCAACGGGTCGCCCTGGGCCGGGCCCTGGCCCCCAAACCGGTGGTCGTGCTGCTGGATGAGCCGTTCAGCAACCTTGATGCCTCGATGAGGGGGCAGATGCGACGGGAGGTCCAGGCTATTCTGCGTAGAGAGGGGGCTACGGCCATTCTGGTGACCCACGATCAGCAGGAAGCCCTCTCCTTCGCCGATACCATCGCCGTGATGAACCAGGGCCGCCTGGAACAGCTGGGCACCCCTGAGGATATCTATCACAGGCCCGCGTCTTCCTTCGTGGCCTCCTTCATTGGGCACGCCAGCTTCATACCGGCTCGAGTGGACGGAGAGGAGCTGGTCACGGAGATAGGAAGGCTCTCCTACAGCGGAAATCACCGCGTCTCCGAAGCGGTGGTGATGATACGGCCCGACGATGTAATGATCACACCCGACGAATCGGGGCCCGGCACCATAGTATCCAGGGAGTTCCACGGCTCCCGAAACTTCTACTTCATCAGATTGGCGTCGGGTGCGACAATCAGAAGCAGGCTGCCCTCGACCCAGGTGTATCCCGTCGGCACAAGGGTGAGGGTCGAGCCAACGCCCAACGCAAACGCCATCCTGTTCCCATCTTCTCAGCAAGGCCTGCGGCCTAAGGACGAGCCAGTTCTGTCGCCGGACGACGAGGATATTTGTTAGCGGAACCCGCCGCCGAACATACCTTTCCCGGGAACCAGGGTCTGTTCCTCCGGGGCGCTTTTCATACCTGTGCTGCCATCCCTTTGCGGGCCGTCCCAATCACAGGTTATAATTCCAGTCGTCGGCTAGACTTTTGCGGGCCGGCTTCGCCCGCATACGGGAGGAGGGTGATTGTCACCGATATCGTCATCTCCATAGACGGCCCGGGCGCCGTGGGCAAGACCACCATCGGGAGGCTGCTGGCTAAACGATTAGGCCTCCTATTCGTCGATACGGGTGTGATGTATAGGGCTTTAACCTGGACGGCCATCGAGAGAGGGCTGGATGTTTCGGACGAAGAATCCCTGGTGTCCCTGGCCCGGGGGCTGAGGATCGATATCGTCAGGGCCCCGGGAGCCGGCGTCGAAAATCCCGAGAGGGTGGTGGCCGACGGGCGAGACGTATCGGATAAGATCAAACGAC
>JADFJI010000161.1 GCA_022566235.1 Chloroflexota bacterium | reverse complement strand
GGGGGCTTTCAGCCAGGGAAGAACCATTAAAGAGGTAGAGGAGAACTTAAAAGAGGCGGTGCAGCTCATTTTGGGAAGCCAGCAAGAACTAAGGACAAAAGGAGTGGGAGGGAAAGTCCTGAAGAGAAAACTCCATATTCAAGTGTAGCTCATGAAACGTCGTGACCTCATTTCTCACCTGATGAAAGAGGGCTGTATTCTCCACCGCGAGGGCGCTAAACACTCAGTTTTTCTAAACCTAGACAATGGACACCTTACCACTGTCCCTCGTCATCGAAACATAGAGATTCTTCTAGCCAGAAAGATATGTCGCCAACTGGACCTACCAGTCCCCCGGGCCCGGGCTTAAATCAGAAGAGCTTCCGAAGCTAAAGTTTTCGTATCTGCTTATCAGACAAATCGATCCGCTCATCCTAAGCTGAGTCGAAGGACGAGCGGATTTGGCTACTGTGCTGAACAAAATCGATAACGGGGGCACACATGCTTGACCTGCTGATAACCGGCGGACGGATCATAGATGGCACGGGCAGCCCCTTCTACTACGGCTCGATAGGAGTAGAGAGGGACCGGGTCCGAGTCCTTAGGGGCGACGTCTCCTCGGTGCAGGCGCGCAGGGTTATCGACGCCTCGGGCTGTGTGGTCTGCCCCGGCTTCATCGACCTCCACGCCCACTCGGGCCTGATGATCCTGGCCGATCCAAACCACGAGCCCAAGGTGCGGCAGGGCATCACCACCGAACTGGTCGGCGTCGACGGCAACTCCTACGCCCCCTTCACCAGCCAGGAGGACTTCGACAGCTTCGTGGAGCTGAACTCGGGACTGGACGGCAGTCCCAAGCTGCCGGGCCGCTGGTCCACGGTAGCCGAGTACCTCAACATGTTCGACGGTAAGGTCTCGGTGAATGTGGCCTACATCATCGGAAACTCCCCCCTTCGCATTTGCGCCGTCGGGTGGGGTGATCGAAAGGCCACGGGCGATGAGCTGGAGTACATGAAATCCCTGCTCAGGGAGGGGATGGAGGAGGGGGCCTTCGGCCTCTCCACGGGCCTCGACTATCCTCCGGGCAGCTACGCCGACACCGAAGAGCTAATCGAGCTGAGCCGGGAGGCCGGACGCCTGGGGGGGATCTACCATACCCACGTTCGCAACACCCTGGGAGACCGGTTTCTGGACCCGATCAAAGAGGCCATCGACATCGGGCGTCGGGGAGAGCTCCCCGCCCACGTGACCCATCTGTATCAGCGGGTGCCCGTTCGTGGGTCGGCGGACAGCCTCTTGGAGCTGGTCGAGGATGCCCGGGATGAGGGCCTGGACGTCACCTTTGACAGCTATCCGTATGTATACGGCAGCACCCGGCTGCTCATCGTCGTCCCCCAGTGGGCCCATGACGGGGGCCCCGGTAAGTTGAAAGAGGTGCTCCGCTCCCCCGAGGCCCGGGAGAGGTTAAAAAGGGAGATGGGCCCCAGGAGCGCCGGCTGGGACCAGATGTGGCTTACCTATTTCAAGAAACCCCACAACAAGAAATACGAGGGCCGATCGGTGGCCGCCGTAGCGGAGGCGATGGGAAAGGACGAGGTGGACGCCATCTGCGACCTGCTGCTGGACGAAGACCTCCAGACCTCCTTCGTCATGGCGGGCTCAAACGGCATGACACTTCACAAGTTCGTCGCCCATCCTTTATCCATGGTGGGGACCGACGCCCTGCTCATCGGCGATTACCCGAGCCCCAGGACATACGGCTCCTACCCCTTCATCCTCTCCCATTATGTGCGGGAAGAGAAGTTCCTCTCCCTGTCCGATGCCATCCGCAAGATGACCTCCTTCGCCGCCCAGCGATTGGGGTTGAGGGGCCGGGGCGTTCTCCGGGACGGCATGTACGCCGACATCGTGGTGTTCAACCCCGAGACCGTGAGCTCTCCCGCCACCCGGACGCACCCGAAGCAGTACCCAGTGGGCATCGAGTACGTCATCGTCAACGGTGCGATCGTGGTGGAGAAGGGCCGGCACACGGGAGTGATGGCGGGCCGGGCCCTGCGAAGGGGTCGGGACTAGGCGTTGCCTTGCCCCTCAGCCAGCCTTAACCAAGGCTCACACGACGGGGTGGCTCGCGGCGGCGCTCTTCCTCGAATATGGCCCGGATCCGGGCCACCGTGTCGTCCATTCGGCCCTCGGGGTTGACCACTACGTAATCGAAAATCTCGGCGGCTTGCATCTCTTTCGGCGCCGTCTTCAGGCGGACCTCTTCATCGGCGTCGGGGATGCCGCCCCGCTTCCGTCTCCGCTCCGCCAGCTCATCCAGCGAGGCCGGAGCGATGAAGACCAGCAACGCCTCGGGCGCGAGGCCCTTGATGGTCGCGGCGCCCTGAACATCGGTGCGGAGGATGACGTCGAAGCCCTGACGTAGAAGGTCGACGACCTGGCCTTTCGGCACACCGTACCAGTTGCTGTAGACCCGGGCGTGCTCCAACAACTCACCTTCCGAGATCATTCCCTGAAACAGGTCTGTAGACACGAAGCGGTAGTCCTGGCCGTCAACCTCGCCGGGCCTGGGGGATCGAGTGGTGAGGGTTACGACCCGTCGCAACCGGGGCTCCAGGGTCAGGAGTCGGGCCAGGATCGCATCCTTGCCGACGCCCGAGGGCCCCGACAGCACCACGAGAAGGGGAGAGCCGTCGGTAGCGCCTGCTCCCTTGCTCCTATTCGGGGCTGTCCTGTCTCCGCCCACTGGCCCTCCGTGGCCCCTTCTGACTGATGGCCAACCTGGCTGCGATGGTATCGGTGGCTACGGCGACCAGGACCACGTGGCCGCTGTCCATTACCATGACCGCCTTGGTCTTGCGTCCCTTGGTCAAGTCTATGGAGTTCCCCTTGGTTTTGGACTCTTGGATAAGCCGTCGCACCGGGGCCGAGTCCGGCGACATCACCGCCACCACCCGGGCGGCGGGTATGAAGTTTCGGAATCCCACGTGAAGCAAGTCGATGGCCATATCAACCCGCCTTCAACCGTTCCAGGTCTTTCCAGAATCCCGGATAGGAGACGTCCACCACTTCGGGATCAATGACTATGGTCTCTCCCCGGGTTACCAGGCCCGCTATCCCCAGCGCCATCGCTAGGCGGTGGTCTCCATGACTGTCACAAGTCGCGCCCCTCAGGGGCGTGGGCCCGCGAATGATCATGCCGTCGGGTCGTTCTTCTACGTCGGCCCCTAGCCTGAGAAGCTCCTGGACTGTGGTCTGTATTCGGTCGGATTCCTTGATTCTAAGCTCCTGTGCATCGCTGATTACGGTAGTGCCTGTGGCCTGGGTCGCGGCCAGGGCGATTAAGGGAATTTCGTCGATGAGTCTAGGGACCAGGTCGCCGCATATCTCCACCCCTTCCAGGCGGCTGCTTTCCACGGTGATATCGGCAACCGGCTCGCCTCCGCTCTCCCGGGGTTCGCCGATCACCAGCTGCGCTCCCATAGCCCTCAGCACGTCGATTATGCCTGTCCGGGTGGGGTTGACCCCCACACCCCGAATCGTAATCCTGGCCTCGGGGTGGAGCGACCCGGCCACAAGCCAGGGGGCCGCGGAGCTTATATCCCCCGGCACCTGTACATCTAAGCAGGTCAGGGGGTCTGGGTCTAGGGTTATAACGTTCTCAGTGATTGTCAACGCGGCCCCCATGGCCCGGAACAGGCGCTCGGTGTGGTCCCGGGAAGTGGCTGGTTGATGTAGGGTGGTGGCGCCCTCTGCGAACAGGCCCGCCAGGAGAATGGCCGACTTTACCTGGGCGCTGGCTACCGGCATATGATACTCGATGCCCTTGAGACCCCCTCCCCTGATGGCCAGGGGAGCAAAGCCGTCCCTATCCCGTCCACGGATATCTGCTCCCATCAACCGCAACGGCTCGATAACCCGGCCCATGGGACGCGAGCTCAGGGAGGCGTCCCCGGATATCACAGTGAAGAATGGGGCCGCCGAGAGGAGGCCCGCCAGCAGGCGCATGGTTGTCCCGCTGTTGCGGGCGTCCAGGCTCCCCTCAGCCTCGGCCAGGCCCTCGATGCCGCATCCCGTGACTGTCAAGCGAGTGGTCTGCCTACCGCCTGCCCCCGCCTGCCCCCCTTCGATCCGAATGTCGACGCCCAGGGCCTTGAGGCACCTCACTGTGGCCAGGGTATCCGCGCCCTCGAGATAGTTGCTTATGCTGGCCCTGCCGTGGGCGATGCTGTTGAAAATGACGGCCCGGTGGGAGATGCTTTTGTCTCCTGGCGGCTCGATCTCTCCCTCCAGGGCCGAGGCAGGTGTAACCTTATAGGTCACCCCCTGGTCTCCTCCCCTTCATCGTCATCCCGGCGTTTCCTGCGCATGTCATCTGACCTGGACAGCTGAAGTTTCAACAGGTCCCTGCTGCGCCGGGCCAGCCGCTCCCCCACGAACAGTCCCGTGAGCTGCTGACTGACGTTTGGAATCTCGGGTCGGTCGTCCACGTCCCAGGTCTCCTTGCCGTCGAGCCATCTCTCCCGGGCCTCACGGACCCTGGCGAGGCTGTTTTCAAGCTCTTCCTCGTCGGCCTTGAGCAGCTCCTTGTACCCTTCGAGCTCATTGATGAACCTGTCTATCCAGTGCTCCAGGGCCTCCCTGTTTGTCAGGAAAATGCCGGCACTCATAGATGGGTCGGTGGATGCCAGGCGGGTGGAGCTCTTGAACCCGCTGGAGGCGAGCCTGGACATCTCTCTCCAGGACTGGGAGGTGGTGGCCACCGATACCAGGGCCGATGCCAGTATGATCGGGAGGTGGCTCACCGCCGCCACCAGGCTATCGTGCTCCGCTGGGTCTGGAAAGTAGGGGACAGCGCCGATTCGCTGGGCCAGCCCCCTGATCGATTCGACAGCCTGCTGAGAGGCCAGGGGCGAGGGGCAGATACAGTAGGTCGCGCCCTGGAACAGGTCGGCGTCGGCATGCTCCACCCCCGACACCTCTTTACCGGCCATCGGGTGTCCACCCACAAAGTCCACCGTCGAAGGCAGAAGCTCCCGGGCCCAGGCCATTATCTGGGCTTTGGTGCTTCCGGTGTCGGTGACCACGCACCCGCGTCCAAGATGCGAACCGATCTCCTTCATCACGTCCCTTATGGCCAGGATAGGGGTGGCTATGACCACAAGGTCGGCATCCCGAACCGTCTCCAGGATGTTTCTTTCTCCCCTGTCTATAGCCTGTAGCTTCAGGGCCTGAGAGATCGCCCTTCGGTCATGGTCGTGACCTGTGATCTCCACCTGGCCTGGGACTGCCTTCTTCAGGGCCAGTCCAAGGGAGCCGCCTATGAGACCGAGGCCTATGATGGCTACTCGCTGCATGGTTGGAGTCCTGGACTGCTGATCCTCTTTGCGGGAGTGGGACGCCAGGCGGATAGGAGCCCCAGGCTTTCGCAGCCGGTCAGAATAGGAGGCCCAGCAATGGAATGTAAGGGCGGTAAGATAGGTCGCACAGCCGTGTGAATCTAGTACGCTCGATTATATCACACGTGATCGGGTCCCTTAATGCGCATCTACTGGTCCCGAGTATCGGGACTGGACGAGTACTACGCCTTGACGCAACAGATGGAGAAGTAATAGATTACCAACGCCACAGACTCTGATGCGCTGGCCCCGGGTCTTTCTACGATAGGGTCGCTGTGGAGCGAAACAATTCAGGAGGGTTTCATGGGTGTGGTTACCGGCAGCTATCTGATCGCAAGGACCCTGAAAGAAGAGGGC
>JADFJI010000160.1 GCA_022566235.1 Chloroflexota bacterium | reverse complement strand
CCGCCTGTATAGTTTAGGGTTATGCCGCACAGGCTCGCCCAACACCCTTATCTCTCCCTCGGATGGCTTGGCCAGGCCCGTGATCATGTGAAGCAGCGTAGTCTTTCCTGCCCCATTGGGCCCCAGGAGGCCGGTGATGCCGGGGCCAACCTGGATCGACACGTTGTTGACGGCCACAACGCTGCCGAACCATTTGGAGACGCCTTGAACGACTATGGTCGGTTCCGTTTCGATAGCTCTCTCGGAAGATGTCATACCGTGATCCCTCTGTAACGCCACCAGAGCACCAGGCCTGGCCCGATGGTAAGAAGAGCGTACCATCCTATGCGAATGCCGCTGTTCAGCTCCCTGCCGAGCTTGACCGTATCCGGCTCGCTACTCTCTTCGAAGATCAAGCTGTTGACCTGGGCCGGAACCTGGGCAAAGTCGATCAATGTGAACCATTTGGCGGCATCGCCGGTGGGGCGTTCACATTGCGCCGAGGTCCCTCTAGCTGTGGTCCGTTCAGTCTCCACACACTCGGTTAAGCCGGCGGAAATGGGAAACGAGATAATGAACAGCCCTATGACGAAGGCAGCGGCGTAGGCCCGGCGGGTAGTGAAGGCCGACACCGCCATCGGCACCGTTGTAATGAAGATAGCGACAATGACTCCAGCCCCCAAGAACCGAGGAATGTCCAGCCAGTTATCTTGCAAATGCTGCAGAGGGTCATCCGACGCCAGTACCAGCCCGATGAGCAGGACGATCTGACCGATGTATACAAGGGCAAGAGTAACGCTGAAAAACGCCAGCCACCGTCCGGCTATATAGTCGGTGGTAGTGAGGGGCCGTACCAGGTAGAGATCGATCACCCGGTTCCGTCTATCGGAGCACAACAGCTCAGGGGCGATGATAGCGGCGAACAGTATCAGCACGACCGATACCATACTGTAGTAGCCCGCGTGGCCCGGGAGGTC
Source organism: Chloroflexota bacterium (assembly GCA_022566235.1). Taxonomy (GTDB): domain Bacteria; phylum Chloroflexota; class Dehalococcoidia; order Plut-88900; family Plut-88900; genus JACZVB01. Next base: position 4,783 of record JADFJI010000160.1, on the reverse strand, counting down.
GAGATCGTCGAGACCGATCTGAGAAGCGACGATGCTGATGACTACGGCGGGGGTTATTACGGCGATGAACAACAACACCGGCATAACCTTGGAGGGCCAGCCCCGTCCCAAGCCCAGGGCGGCGCGGACGCCGTTTATCCAGATGGCCTTTCGGGCCCGCATTCGGCCTTCTCTCGGTCCCGAATACCTCTGGTACCCGAGGTCGAATACCTCTCCTCGGGGTTCAATCATGTCGGGGGTTTCCGAAAGATGTCAGTCAAACCGTGGCGTCCGGGGGCCATTCTGCGCAGGGGAGCGTCCGCCTCTACCAGTGCGTCTCGAATCGCGTCGTATTGCTCGTCACTCTCACGATTGACTACCAGCGATGGGCCATCCACAGTAGCCTCGATGCCACGCTTGGCCAGGGCCTCAATCAGCTTGTCCCGATTCTCGTCGACGTCAATGAACAGGGTCTGCGTCTCCTGGGTGAAGCGGGAAACCGCCCCTTCCTCGATGACATGGCCCCCCTCCAGGACTACGATCCGGTCGCAGACGCTTTCGACATCGCCCATCAGATGGGATGAAAGAAGGATGCTGATGCCGAAGTCTCTGCTGATCCGACGGATCAACGCCAACATCTCCTCTCGGCCACCGGGATCGAGGCCGGCGGTGGGTTCGTCTAGCAACACCAGGACGGGATCGTGGACCAGGGCCTGAGCCAGCTTGACCCGCTGCTTCATGCCGGTGGAGTACTCACCAATGGACCGGTATCGCTCCTCGGCCAGGCCCACGTGTCGCAAAACGTCCGCGGCCCGGGTCCGCGCATGCGCCGGAGGCAGCCCACTCACCTGCGCCATGTGAGTCAGGAACTCCGAGGAGGTCATCGCCGTGGGCAGGCAATCGTGCTCAGGCATGTAGCCCAGCCTCTCACGGCTTTCCACCAGCTCGTAGGGCTTTTGTCCCATCACCTCAGCCGAGCCGCTGGTCGGCTTTAGCAACCCCAGGAACAGCTTGATCGCCGTGCTCTTGCCTGCCCCGTTGGGCCCTAGCAGGCCCGTGATCCCCTGGTCAACCTGAAAGTTGACCGACTCCAGGGCGATGGTCGCTCCGTAGTGTTTGGTAAGCTCTTTAGCTTCCAGCAGGGGCGGCATGACCCAACTATACACTAGGGTACCGCCATGATGCCAAACTCAGTCAGTCTGGACTTTAGCCAAGTACCTCAGTCAGCTACGGATTAGCCGGGCTGTTTTGCTAACGCACAGATTAGCACGGGATGATAGCGAATGGGGTCACAAGCAGGGAAGTTGCCCCGAACCCTCGGGGACCGAAGGTTGGGATTGAGTGCCAGCGCAAACTACACCCACGCCCCTTTCCTTGGATCCCGAAGGCTCCCAGGGGCAGCCTGTTGGTGATCTCGGTCAGTACTCGCCAGACATCCGGACTCTCAGAGAAGCGACTTGAGCCGCTCCCGGTCTATGTTGCCGCCACTGAGGACACAGACCACCGTCGAACCTGGGGGAACGTTAACCTTCCCGAAAAGCAGGGCTGCAAATGTGGAAGCGGCAGCGGGCTCAGCTACCAGCTTGCACCGCTCCATGATCAGGGCCATAGCCTCGATAATCTCTTCGTCTGAGATGAGGACGACCTCATCCACATAGCTCTGAACGTGGGCCAGGTTGTGCTCGCCCACAAAGGGGGCGGCGAGGCCGTCAGCCACGGTGTTGACACTCTCTAGGTGAACAGGCCTGCCCAGCCGGAGGCTCTCTGACATGCCTGGTGCGCCCAGGGGCTCTACCCCGATGACTCTAGTATCAGGCTTCTTCAGCTTGATGGCCGTCGCCACACCCGATATCAGGCCGCCTCCTCCGATACCGGTGACGACTATGTCAACCTCCGGCACATCCTCCAGAATTTCCAGCCCCAGCGTGCCGGCACCGGCGATTATCTTGAGATCGTCAAAGGGGTGGACCATGGTCAGGTCACGCTCCTTCTGAACAGATAGAACGGTTTCCAGCAGGTCTCCGTCGGTGAGGATTACCTCAGCACCATAGGCTTTGGTGGCTTCAACCTTGCTCTTGAGGGCCGATGAAGGCATCACCACAGTGGACGGGACCCCCCATAGCGAAGCAGCGTAGGCCAGAGCCTGGGCATGATTGCCAGCCGAAACCGAGATGACGCCCTTTTTCCTGGCCTCGTGGGTTAAGTGGTGCATCCGATTCAAGACGCCACGCAGCTTGAAGGAGCCCGTCTTCTGGAACATCTCCAGCTTGAACAGCAGTCTGGCCCCGACCTGCTTCCCCAGGTAGGTTGAGCCGGTCACCTGCGTGCGATGAACACGGCCAGATATGATCTGTTGGGCGGCTTCGAGGTCTTTCAGTTCTATCATGCTGAGCAGCACCGTGTAGGGACGCCTACTTCACCAACTGGGGCTAGGGATTAGTGGGATTCTGGTCGCGAACCAGACCCACCTTCACAAATAGTAGGTGAAGGACAGCACGCCCCTGACCCACCCCCGGTAGAGAGCTTGATTGGCACAATGCATCCGCAGGACCAGGCCTGGATAACGTATTTCCGACCACATTCGCAGGTGAGAACATCACCATTGACAACCTTAGCCATCCTCCATCTCCGTAGGTGCAACCCGGTGCCGTTTTAGACCTAGCCCTTTTTTCCTTCGGCGCAACTCGTGGGCTCCTCAGGGATGACGCCCGGGTTGGCCTGGCTTCATACCTCCTGGGGACAGGGGCTCATCACTTGGTCGAGGGCCTGAGAAGTCTTCCCTCGGAATCCCGCCACTCTGAGCCCCACAAGATGGTGATCCCCTCGTATATCCCCCAGAGGCCGCCCACACCCAAGGTCAGAATGGTGACGACGATCTGAAGTTTGCCAATGTTGTTATATCCCAGATAAAACCTGTGCGCTCCGAACAGTCCCAGAATAATACCCAGGTTTCCTGCTGTTGAGCGGGACTTATCGGAGAAATCTGGTTCAGATTCTTCCCGATGTTCGCTATCGGCTTCTTCCTGATACTCGCTATCTGCCATCTCAGCCTCCATAAGGATGAGCTCAGTGGGTCACTCATACCAACTTGACGCTTACCCAAAATCATACTCCTTTCCAGGCTTTTGTGGGCTCGGGTCCACTATGAAAATTGCCACCCTCTTCTGTCGGCAACGGGTGTGACCTATAATGAGTGCTGTCCATGCTTAAAACCTTGGTGAGGAGGAGACATGACTGAGTCAGAAGAACGGGTCCAACGGGGTGAGGAGGTCTATCAGGAACTCAGCCTCGGATCTAGAACTGCGGCGGGGCTGCCTCAGTACGAGTTGATACCCGATATGGGCAAATGGGTAACCGCCAGCCTTTTCGGCGATGTATGGGGGAGGCCCGGGCTGGAGAAAAAGGTCCGCAGCATAGCCACCATGACGGCGCTGACGGTCCTGGGGCGCGAGGCCCAGCTAAGGGGCCACGTTGGCTACGCCCTCAACCTGGGCTGGAACAAGGATGAGATATCGGAGCTTTTCATGCACCTGGTCTTCTACGGCGGCCTCCCAGCGTCCCTCAATGCCCTGGCCGTGGCCCTGGAGGTGTTCAAACAAAGGGGCCTAGACCCCCCTACGCAAGCAGGAACGATGGCCTCTTCAGACGAGCGCTTAGCCAGAGGAATGAAAGTGCTGGAAAAGCTTACCCTGGGCCATCCTGAGGAGGCCTCGGGACCGGAGTACGACCTGGTGCCCGGCATGGAAGACTGGGTCACGGCGAGCCTCTTCGGCGATGTATGGGGAAGACCCGGGCTTGAGATGAAGATGCGGAGCATGGCCACCATGTCGGCCTTGACGGTTCTGGGCCGGCTGCCCCAGCTCAAGGGCCACATAGAGTGGGCCCTGAACCTGGGCTGGAACAAGGATGAGATATCGGAGCTTTTCATGCACCTGGCCCTGTACGGCGGCCTTCCTGCATCCCTCAACGCTCTTGCCGTAGCCCGAGAGGTCTTTCAGGAGCGGGGCCTGATCTCCTGAAACCGTGCTTATCTAACAGTGACAAGAAGCCTGCCTGGCAGTAACAGGAGGAAAGAGATGCAGTTCTTCACTCGTCGCCCTTCAGTAGTGGCCCGACACGGGATGGTCGCCACAAGCGAGACCCAGGCCGCAATGGCCGGCCTCCGGGTGCTGATGGAGGGTGGTAACGCGGTAGACGCCGCCGTGGCCACTTCATCGGTCCTGTGCGTAACCGAACCGATGTCCACCGGTATAGGCGGCGATATGTTCGCATTGATCTGGTCCGCAAAAGACAGGAAGGTCTATGCCCTGAACGGCAGCGGCGCTGCGGGAGAGGCGGCCTCACTGCAACAGCTGAAGGAAGAGGGGCTGAAGGAGATTCCCATCGAGAGCGCCTACGCCGTCACGGTCCCGGGGATTGTGGACGGCTGGCATGCCATTCTGAAGCGGCATGGGTCCATGTCTCTGTCCAAACTTCTGAGACCAGCCATCGACTACGCCCGGGACGGGTTCGTGGTCCAGGGAGTCATCGCCCGGTCCTGGAACGCCAATGCAGCCAAGCTGGCCCGCTACCCCTCCGGGTCCGAGTTGCTCCTAAACGGTCGGGCCCCCAGACCGGGGGAGGTCATGAGGCTGCCCGAGTTGGCCAGGACCCTGAAGGACATAAGCCGAGGAGGCCCCAAGGCCTTCTACAGAGGAAACACGGGGCGAAAGATCGCTAACTATGTCCAGGAGCGGGGCGGCTGGCTCGATACCTCGGACCTGTCCTCCCATAGATCAACCTGGGACGAGCCCATCAGCACGGA
>JADFJI010000159.1 GCA_022566235.1 Chloroflexota bacterium | reverse complement strand
ACTCGTGCCTGATGCGAACGGTGCTCACGGGCCGGCCCGACGCCCAGCATGTGAGAATGCACGCCGCGGGAGTCGCGGCCCTCAAGGCTGCACAGGGAGCCTGCAAGCCCGGGGCCACCTTCGGCGACGTATTCGATGCCCATGCCAAGGTCTTTGACGACGCCGGTTTTCGGGAGCACCGGCTGAACGCCTGCGGGTACAGCCTGGGCGCGCTCTACCCACCAACCTGGATGGACTACCCGATGCTCTTCACCGGCAATCCCGTGGTGATCCAACCCAACATGGTGATCTTCATGCACATGATCCTGCTCGATAGCAACAGGGGCCTCACCATGTCGCCGGGGGAGACGGTGCTTGTGACCGAGACCGGCTGTCAGCGCCTTTCCCGGATGAGCCTCGATCTGGTGGTTAAGTAAGAGTCACGGCAGGCTCAAGGCAGGCTGGAAGCCGTAGTAGGTGATGGGATTGTCCCAGAGCACCTTCTTCTTGGTCTCGGAGGAGATGCTATCCAGGGCCAGGAACTGGGAGGAGGCATCGGGATAGGAGGCGTCGGGGTGGGGGTAGTCGGAGGCCCAGAGAAGGTTATCGTCGCCGTGCATCTCGATGTAGTACCGGGCCCCGGGCTCGTCGCCCTCCATGGAGGAAAAGCACTGCTTTAGGTAGTACTCGCTGGGTTTGGCCTTGAGCCACGGGACTTCGTGCCAACCCCAGGCCTCCAGCTCCTCATCCAGCCGCCACAGCCAGTAGACCAGCCAGCTACACCCAGCCTCCAGGAAGGCTACTCGGAGCCCTGGGTGCCTCTCCAGCACCCCTCCGACGATAATGCTCTCGGAGGCCAGCATCTGTTCCAGGGGATGGGCCGCCATGTGCATCATCACCCAGCTGCCGAAGAACCGGGCGTCGGCCCCGGGGGGCCCGCCCGCGGTGCCCTCGTGTACGGCTAAAGGCATATCGAGATCCTCCAGCTCGCTGTACAACGGATCGTAATACGAGTCGTGGAGGTTTCGACCGTTGACCACGTTGGGTCGAATAAAGGCCGCCACCAGGCCCAGGCCAGCCGCCCGGCGGGCCTCAATGACCGCTTCCTCGACGTCGTGAACCGGAATGGCGGCGACCCCTTTGAGACGGTCGGGCTCACCCTTGCAGAAGTCGGCGAGCCAGTCGTTATACCCCCGGCAGACGGCCGCAGAGACCTTGGGATCCAGCCCGTTGGTGGTAGGGCTGGGGAAGCCCAGCATAGTTGAGGAGGGATAGCACACAGCCAGGTCTATGCCCTCGGTCTCCATGGCCTGGAGCTGGGACCGGGGGCCGAAGTCATCGGCCCGGGCCTGTGCGTACCGGGGTTCGCCGCTCCTGAAGGAGCGCCTGATCGTCTCCGCCCCCTCCTTCAGCCTATCCTGCGGGTAGATATGGGAGATCCCGGTGAGGACCTTGCCTTCGAGAACGTAGCCCCCGTAGTCGTCGACGATCTCCAGGGAGTTGGAGAGGAGCTTGGGCCCCCTGCCCCGATACTCCGGGTCCATATACTCGACGAACTTCACGTTCTCCATGATGTGCATGTCCGCATCGAATATCTTGTAACCGTTCCGCATGACCGCCTCCGGTGTGGGGTGACGTATTTCGGGAAACGTTGGGAGTATAACACCGCCGCCCAACCAGCTATACCGGAGGGAAGGGTATACTTGGGGCACCTCGGTATGCACAAAGGCTGTGGGATAACCTGTGGCCTCGGGCCGCGGCCTCGGCAGTAGGGTTGATAGAAGGGAGACGGCAACGCCCGACTTTCTCTCATCGGAGGCCAACCTGTGGCAGCTAGTCCTCCTGGCCTTCGTTTCCCTGGGGGTAGGAGTGTTGGGTGGATTCATAGGCCTGGCCCTGGGGCTGGTCAGGCTTCCGGTGCTGCTTCTCCTGGGATTTCCTCTGCCCCTGGTGGCGGGGACCAACCTGTTGGTGACCACTTTGAGCATCGCTACCAGCGCTTTCCAGCACCTCCGCGAACGGAGGGTCCAGTGGCTGGTGGTGGCCACCATGGGCATCCCCGCAGTGGCCGGTTCCCTGGTCGGCGGGCTGGCGAGCGATCAGGCCCCCGAGTCCGCGCTGATCATATTGATAGCTGTTCTGGTGACGGCCCAAGGCGCCGTAATGCTGGCGCGGGCCAAGAGGTTGGCGGAACGATACGCCGTTGAAGAGGCCCGATCCGCGGCCGGGGCCGGGCTAGGCCCCGGCCGGCATACGGCCGCAGCGACCATCGGGCTCGGGGCGGGGTTGATGGGCGGAGCCATCGGCCTGGTGCTGGGCAGCATCCGGCTGCCGGCCATGGTAAGCGTCCTGAGAATGAACCCTCGAATAGCCGTGGGGACCGGCGCCGTCATAGGGCTCCTGATGGGTATATTTGGTTTCATCGGGTATGGAGTCAAGGGGCATATCGACGTGCCAATTCTCCTATCCATGGGAGTCTCTGCGGTTATTGGAACCTACTATGGTGCAAAACTCTCGGGGCGGGCGCCAGTGGGGACCCTGGCCCTGGTCATGGGGCTGGTGCTGCTGGTGGTGGGAGGCTCCCTATTCATAGAGGCGTTTGCCAGATAGCAACATCGACGCCTAGGGGCCCGGCGATAAGTCGAAGGTTGGCCTCATTCTAGGTATACTATCCCCGGGCATATCAATCAATTCTCAAACGCCGTGAGGCCGGGTATCACGGTGAGCTGGAGGCTGGTAGATGCAGACGTTCACTTGGGAAAAGGCTCGGGAGGAACTCAGGTACAGGCGAGAGCGGGCCCTTACGCACGGCGGGGAGACCGCTGTAGCGAGACAACGCAAGGGCGGACGCCGCTTGGTCCGGGAGCGACTGGATGAGCTGCTCGACCCGGGCACCTTTGTGGAAATCGGTACTATGGCCGTCGACCGGCGCTACGATTCCAAGGGCAATGCACTGGAGCCGACACCTGCGGCATACGTGATGGGCCTCGCCGAAGTGGACGGCCGGCCCGTCGCCGTTGGAGGCGAGGATTTCACCGTCAGCGCAGGCCACACCATCGGCCTGGACCGAAAGAAGGGTGGCATGGGTGGATTTGTGGAGGACATGGCCCACGAGTTCCGGATACCGCTGATGATATTTGTCGAAGGGGTAGGTGGAGGAGTAGGTATGCAGCAGACCACGGGGCACGCTCCCATCGTCAGCTCCTCCAGCTTTGCCCGATGTTACGAACTACTGGGTGAGGTGCCCGTCATCGCCGCGGGAATGGGGCCATGCGCAGGAGGCTCCGCTGGAAGGTTGGTCATCACCCATTTCTCCATCATGACCCGGGACACCGCCTGTGTCTTCGCCGGCGGGCCTCCGGTTGTGGAGCGGGCCCTGGGTCACCGGATAGATAAATTCGACCTGGGCGGTGCCCACATCCATACCCAGGTCTCGGGTACCATCGATAACGTCGCCGTCGACGAGTCCGATGCCATACGCCAGATGAAGCAGTTCCTTAGCTATCTGCCCCAAAACGTGTGGGAGATGGCCCCCGTGGTGGAGACCGGCGACCCGCCCGACCGCCAGGACGAAATTCTGCTGAAGATCATTCCCGAGGACAGGAAACGGGCCTACGACACCCACAACGTCATCGATGTCATCTTCGATCATGGGTCTTTCTTCGAGATAGGCCCCGACTGGGGCCGCTCCCTGATAACGGGGCTGGCCCGACTGGGAGGCTTTTCGGTGGGCGTGCTGGCCAGCAACCCCGCCCACCTGGGGGGCGCGCTGGATGCCCAGGCCTCCCAGAAGCAGACCCGTTTCATCGAGCTGTGCGACACGTTCCACATACCCCTGATCTACCTGGTGGATGTGCCGGGGTTCATGATAGGCGAGGCCGCGGAGAGAGAAGGGACCCTGCGAAAGGGGATGAGGGCCCTCCAGGCCCTCCTGGAGGCATCGGTGCCAATGGTCACGGTGCACATGCGCAAATCCTTCGGGATGGCCTGTAACGCCACGGCAAATCCGGAGCGGCTTCTTCTCCGCATCGGCTGGGCCACGGGCGAGTTCGGTGATATGCCCGTGGAGGGGGGAGTGGCAGCCGCCTTCAGGAGGGAGATCGAAGCGGCAGAAGACCCGGCTGCCTATCGCGCCCAGATCGAGGCCCGGCTGCTGGAGGACTCGTCGCCCTGGAAGACCGCAGAGGCCTTCGGGCTGGAGGAGATGATCGACCCGGTGGAGACCAGATGGTATCTCTACCGTTTCATCAAGGCGGCCCAGGGATCCATCAGGACCAACCTGGGCAAGAAGTACCGCTGCGGCCCCAGGCTGTAGGGCATTAAGCCACTCGCATTCAACGTACGCCCTTGAGGTGAAGACCCTTCGCTACACCCGGGGCGGACCGAGCCAGGGGCGGGATCGGCCCCCTCGTCCCCTTCGACTAGCTCAGGACAGGCTTCGACAGGCTCAGGATGAGTGGACTAAAACGGTATCAGCAGCCCTCTCACAGGGCCCGGAAGGCCCCATCGGCGGCGTCCAGGGTCTGATCGATGTCCTCCTCGGTGTGGGCCGTGGAGAGAAACCACTTACCGTGGTCATTGGTCCGCACCCCCCTCTCCAGCAGCTCCTGCCTGAACCTGACATATCTCTCGTGGTCGGCGTGCTCTTTGAAGGACCGATAGTCAGGGAGGGCCTTCTCCCTGGTGAAGGCCATACTGAATATGGGCGCGGGCCCCTGGATCAGTATATCCTCCTCGTGCTTCTGCCCCAGCCTCTTCAAGCCATCTACCAGCCTCCTCCCGATGTAGTGGAGGTATTTGATGGCCTCGCCTCCGTTTTCCTTGAGCTTGTTGATAGTGGCCTCCGCCGCGACCAGGGAGGTGATGTTGCCGCTGGCAGTGCCTGCGTGCATCACCGATCCGTCGGCTATGGAGTCCATTATCTTCTGCTTTCCGGCCACGATGGAGAGGGGAAAGCCACCAGCCACAGCCTTGGCCAGCGTCACGACGTCGGGCGTAACTCCCAGGTACTCCTGGGCTCCTCCCAGGGCCAGCCGATACCCGGTTATCACCTCATCGAAGATCAAAACGATGCCGTTATCATCGCATAGCTCTCTGACGCCCTCCAGGTAGCCGGGATTGGGAAAGGCGCCATTGGTGTTGACGGGCACGGGCTCCATGATAACAGCGGCGATGTCCTCTCGATGCCTCTCGACGGCCCTGGTGAGCACGTCGAGATCGTTCCAGGGCAGCACGATGACCTCCTGGGCAGAGCCCCTGGACTGGCCTGCGGACTCGGGAACGGGAGTGGGCGATTCGTAAGGGCCCATGTCCTCGAGGGAGGGGCCGACGCTGTAGAGGACCGGGTCACCCCACCCGTGGTAGTGGCCCTCGAATTTTATGATCCGGTTTCGTCCCGTGTAGGCCCTGGCAAGTCTCACAGCGGTAAGGACCGCCTCGGTGCCCGAGCTGCTGTACCTGACCAAGTCGACGCAGGGCACTGTCTCCTTAACCAGCTCTGCGACCCTGAACTCCAGGTCGTGCTGTCCAGCGAACATCTGCCCGCGATCGAGCTCGCCCCTAACGGCGTCAAGGAGGAAGTCCGGTGCGTGGCCGAAGATGGCGGGGCCGTTGCCCATGAAGTAGTCTATGAACTCGTTGCCATCGACGTCGTAGAGCCGGGACCCTTTGCCCCGCTCGAAGAAGAGGGGGACGGGTTTCTCTCCAGCGCGGTGGTGGCTGCTGACCCCTCCGGCAAGAGACTGTTTAGACCGCTGGTACAGCTCTCTAGACT
>JADFJI010000158.1 GCA_022566235.1 Chloroflexota bacterium | reverse complement strand
GTGCGAGCCCAGGCGGTGGAGCGCAACGGGTTCCTGGTGGACGACTTTCGTATCAGCGAGACGGAAAACGCCATACACGTCAGAAATGCGCCCTCGCCAGGGGCGACCGCATCCCTGTCCATCGGCCGCGACATTGTGGCCATGGCGGAGAAGTCGTTCCAGTTGGTGGCTTGAGTGTTAAGTACTCCAGTTTTCTAGCTCCTCATGCTTGAGGACTGCATTTCAACTGGCCGGGAAGTAGCCGTTGACAGCAAGCGGAGCTCGAATTACACTCGCATCTGTCTGAGATGATACCTAGTTGAAATGGGAACTCTCGGATCTACCTTATTTCGGACCTTTGGTGAGAAGCTAGAGTTGAAGCAAAGAGGCGAAGCGTAATGGAGCCAGTACAGGTACAGGTCTTCTCCGACTATATATGACCCTGGTGCTACATCGGCCTGGAGCGGGTCGAACGGCTGGAGAAGGACTACGAAGTAGACCTGGAGTGGAAGGCCTTTGAACTGAAGCCCGGCACTCCGCCAGAGGGGATACCCCGGCCCTTCAAGGAGGGTGAGACCGCCGAGCTGAGGGGCCACATGAAGGAGGCTGCTGAGGCCGCCGGGCTTGTGAGAATGCGACGACAACAGCTCACCCCCAACAGCCGGCCGTCTCTGGAGGCCGCCGTGTATGCCGCGGACCAGGGCAAGGTCCAGCAGTACAACAGGGCCGTATTCAAGGCGTTCTGGGATGAGGGCAAGGACATCGGTGACGCCGATGTCCTTCAGGAGGTTTTTCAGGAGTGCGGCCTGGACTGGGAAGAGTTCAATCGCCCCGATGGTAACGGCCAGTACGCCCAGAGGGTGGATACCGAGCTTGCCGAGGCCCGGATGTACGGCATAACAGGGGTGCCAGCCTTCATCCTGGACAGGTATCTGATATCGGGGGCCCAGCCCTACGAGGTGTTCCAGCAGGCAATGGAGCTGATCCGGAAGGAGAAGGCTTCCAAAGGTCTGTGGACTCCCGGCCAGGATGCCGGCTAGGGCCCCAGCCCCACCCCGGGTGGTTGTTCCCATGCCGTCCCGACGCGCCATGATGGAATCTCCCGCGCCGGTGACGTAGCGGAGAAATGCAATCCTAAAGAGGCGTGCCTAAAGAGGCGTCACCATATCGCCCAGGGACACGCTGCCAGGATGCTCTACGATCCCGTACATCCCGAAGTAGGCGGCCTGGGGGTCGGGTCGATAGCTAAGTATCAGACGCAGGGTGTCCATGTCTTGCTCACCCGTGTCCGGGTCGTGGGTGGTGATGGCGCACCTGGGGTCACGGGCCACTATTCGCAGCGTCAAGCTGTTGCCTATCCGCAAAGAGCCGCCTATCCACGAGTCCTCCTCGTGGGGCAGGCACCCGCCCACTAGAAAGTTGGGTCGAAATCTCCGGTGGTCTAAGGCCCCGGTAACGGCGGATTGCCGGCCCAACTCTTCGATGGAGGCCTGGGATACGATGGAGAGGGGGTATTCGTCGTAACACTGGCCCGGCTCATCGGACTGCACCAGCGTCACCGGTCTGCCACAGAACTGGTACAGCGCCTCACTCCAGCAACCCGTCACCATCCGCCCCGCCACCAGGCGTCCGAAGATCGAGGTTGTGACCGGTTCACCCAGCTCGGGCGTGCCCTCGATGCGGCTGCCGTCGGGAAAGCGAAGGGCAAGCCTCTCGGGCTCCATCTGGTAGTCCACCCGGACCTGCACCAGCCGGCCCAGCTGACGCTGGGTCAACAGCCGTCCATCGCCATCGATCAGGTGGAAGCGCCGGTCCTCCAGTATGCCCCTGGAGTCGATGTGGACGGCCTGAGGATGGACCAGGCCCAGGGACTTAACGGGTGCGATATTTATGGACTTGATTCTTTTGTCAGACATTGCAATTGCTGAAGCGTGTCCACGGTCCACAGGTTAAAATCCGGACACGGTTCGTGCGCCTACCATGAATGGGATACGGCTACATGCTATCATTCTCGGTCAAATGCCGTGTTTTCTGGTCCGGGCCCTATACGAGAAGTTTTCAGCCCAACACTGGGGGGCTGCCACCCGTAGGGCCTGGACACCTTTGAGAAAAGGATGCCTATGAATGCCAGTAGTGAAGTAGTGGTGGTAGGGGGTGGGGTCGTGGGTGCGGCCCTGACGTATTACCTGGCGAAATCAGGGGCCAGGGTGACCCTGATGGAGCGGGATTCGCCCGGCGCTGGTGTCTCCGGGGCATCCTTCGGCTACGTCAATGCGGCCCAAAAACGCCCCGAACATTATCATCGTTTAAGTCGTCTGGGGGTCGAGGCCTACGATGCTCTGGAGAAAGAGCTAGGGCCGGACAGCGGCCTCGGGCCCCGGGGCGGTCTCCTCTGGCCCGAGCCGGGCAGCCTGGGTGGGCAAAAGATGGAGGCCCTAGTCGAGGAGCTGAGGCAGTGGCAGTATCCCTTCGAGCTGCTGACCCCCGACGAGGCGGCACAGGTGGAGCCGGGCATCAGGGTGGCTGGGGTGGATAACTCGATACTGTACCTTCCCTACGAGAGGTGGGTTGAGGGGAACCTGCTGGCCGCCGCCCTTGTCAGTCGGGCTAGGGATTACGGAGCGAAGGTAATGGTCCCGTGTTCGGCTCTAAAAATCCTCCATCACAGCGGCGCTGTGGATGGGGTGTCGATGTCGGAGGGATCGTTGCCAGCAGATACGGTGATAGTTGCCGCAGGGACCGGGTCCGTGGGACTCCTGGCGCCTCTGGGATACCACCTGCCCCTGGAGAGAGTGGTGGGCGTGCTGGGGATTACATCACCCTTGCCATGCCTTCTGCGAGGGGTGGCGTACCCAGGGGCTTACCACGTGCGACCCACCCACGAGGGCCGCATCGTCATCGGGGCCCAGGAGGTTGACCGCCTTGCCGATGAGCACACCGATGTCTCGACCCCGCCGTCCTGGGCCGGCAGACTCCTCCAGATGGCCCAACTGGACATGCCAGGCCTCGAAGGCCTTAGGTTAGAAGAGGTGTGGCTGGGGGTCCGCCCCATGCCGGCCGACCGCCTCCCCATCATCGGTCGGGTCCCCGGCATAGAAGGGGTCTATGTCGCGGTGATGCACAGCGGGATCACCCTCGCTTCCATAGTGGGCCAGGCCCTGTCTACGGAGGTGATCACCGGCGAAAGGGCCGCTTTCCTGGAGCCTTACCGCCCGGACCGGGCCTTCCCCGCCAAGACAAAGACATAGACCAGGGTGTGATATGAAACCCCTCACCTCACTTCCCGTGCGGGAAGGTTATTCACTCTGAGGCAGGTGGTAGAGGTTGATGGCGTTCTCGCCGGCCACCTTCCGCCGGTCCTCCTCGGGCAGGCTCTCCAGGGTCTTCACCAGGTTCACCACCGGGTCCACGGGCGAGTCGGAGTGGGGATAGTCATAGGCCCACATCACCTTATCGGCCCCCAGCAGCTTTATGATAACTGGCCCCAGCTCATCATCGGGGTCCATGTCTATCCAGCATTGACGGTAGAAGTACTCGCTGGGCTTGAGCTTCATGGGTGTGGTGAAGCTCAGGACTTTGTGCTTTTCGTCCATCCGCTGCAGAAGCCAGGGCATCCAGGCGCAGCCGGACTCCAGCACCACCATTTTTAGCCGGGGAAAGCGGTCGAAGGCGGCCTCGTGAAAGAAGCTCAGGAAACCCAACAGGACGTCGACTCCGTTGGCTGTGAAGGTCCACCAGCTGGGCATCATAAGCTCCGGGTATAGGATGCTGGTGCCGCTGGTGCCGCCGGAGCCGGGATGGAGGCTCAGGGGGGTGTCCTGCTCCTGGAACTCGGCCCAGAGAGGGTCCCAATAACCTTTGCCGTAGGCGATATCCCGGGGAGGGGAGGAGGGGACCATCACCGCCCTGGGCCCCAGGTCTGCCGTGCGCTTTAGCTCCTCGACGCAGTCGTCTACCTCGGTCCAAGGGAGCAAGAAACAGGGAAGCAGGCGCTGGGGATAGTGGTGGCAGAAATCCGCTATCCAGTCGTTGTACACCCGGCAGTAGGCGGCGGCGAGACCTTGGTCACTGACCGTGCCCGGCCATGACAGCCCGAGGGATGGAAAGAGGAAGGAGACATCTATTCCCTCTCGATCCATCAGCTTTATGCGCTCGTGAGGGTCGCAGGCCCCGGGGGCCATGGCCCGGCCATCCTCCCAGCTAACTGTGTGGTTCTGGAATATGTTGTCCCGCCTCCACTCGGCGCTCTTGCCAATGGTGGCCAGGTTGGCGGAGGTTGAAGAGACCAGCTTACCGTGGACCTCTCCATCGATTGTCCAGCTCTCCAGGCCCCGGTCGTCCTTTACGAAGCGCATAGCCCGACCTCTGTACCGGGGCTCCAGGTTGTTTATCCAGAGGTTGGAGGGCTCGAGGATGTGGCCGTCGATATCCACGAACTTCATGAATCCTTCTCCTTAGCGCCTTCTAAGGTCTGAAAGGGTGGTGCACATATCTGTTTCGGCGGAGTTTTATGATGCTCAAGAATACGAGTCGACCCAACTCGGAAGTCGCTGCGGCTCGCAACTGTACATGCTGGCGCCCCTGGGGTGACTCGAACACCCGACACACGGTTTAGGAAACCGTTGCTCTATCCTCTGAGCTACAGGGGCTGACCTTGGGCCCGGGCTTCCCGACGGGCACCCAGTATAACATGGGCGATAGGACCTGCGAAAAGCGCCAGAGAGGGGCGAAGGCCGACAGCCCCTTACTCATAGAGTCGCCCCCCAGGCGTTCCAGTAGGTCCGGCTCCGGGCCGGAAGCCGCTTTGCGGGCTTGAACCCGGCCCCCTTGAAATAGGCCACGGGAAGGAGGGCCGCCTGGGTCACATCCCCTGGGATACCCAGAAGCTCGGCCGCTTCTCTCTCATAAGGGAGATGGAGGGTGGTCCACGCAGACCCGATTCCCCGGGCCCGAAGGGCCAGCATCAGGGACCAGGTGGCCGGCAGAATCGAGCCGTAGAAGGAGGCCTGGGCCACCACCCCCTCCTTTTCCACCCGTCCCTCGTAGCAGGGGACCACCAGCGCAGGGACCAGGTGCATATGCTCGGCGAGATAGGTAGCAGACTCGACGACTCTGGCCTTTTGCTCTGCCCTGGGATCGCCGGGGCCGTACTTGGAGGGCTCCTGGTCCTGAGAGGCCCGGTATGCGTAGAACCCTTTCTTGTAGAGATCGGCCAGGGCTTTCTTCTTATCGACTTCGGTGACGACCACGAAGTGCCATAGCTGCTCGTTGGAGCCGGTAGGGGCCTGGAGGGCGATCTCGATGCACCGTCCCAAGACCTCCGGTTCCACGGGCCGTTGAAGGTCCAATCGCTTCCTGACCGAGCGAGTCGTGGTCAGCAGATAGTCCACCATTACGGTGTCGATTTTCAAACTTGGCCTCCTATACGGTGTACTGATTGGCCCTCTTGCGGTCGCCTTAAAGGGGGGTATGCATTCATCGAGTCCAATCTATCATAAGGCCCGCCTTTGGCTCCACGAGCCTCCAGTAGCCAGTAGTATGTTTTAGTCTCTCGACCTTGCTCTACATGCCATAATGAACCGCATGAGAGCTCCCCTACTACTAACACTCACAGCGGCGGCTATCCTGCTTGCCTTGTCGTGTACCAGTGACCCAATAGGCCCAGAGCGTCTCCAGGGGCCAGAACACGAGCAGGGTGAGGAAAGGGAAACAGACTCCCAGGGGTCTGCAGAACCTGCTGGAACGGCTGTAACAAAGGAAAACGAGGGTGATCCCAGCCAGGCTGCGAACGGGGCCACCCTGGACTGAGCCGGGGATGTCGGTGGATACACCTCCGTTATCATAGG
>JADFJI010000157.1 GCA_022566235.1 Chloroflexota bacterium | reverse complement strand
ACCTCGAAGCGGCTGGTGGAACAGTACGATAGGGAACTCAGGACCACACCGGCCGAATCCTGCCTGGCGGACAGCGAGAACTGCGCCGCATACGACCTGGAGGCCCATCTTGGCGTGATCGACCTGCCTGCGCTGGTTATATGCGGGGACGAGGAGGAGTGGATAGACGGGTCTAAACTCATCCATTCCCGGATGCCTCATTCCACTCTGGAGATCGTGCCCGCGGCCGGCCACGCCATAATGATAGAGCAGCCGGATAAGCTCAACGATGCGATGGGCGCATACCTGAAGACTATCGTCTAAACAGGGACGGGGAGAGTATTTAATAACACTATAAGAAAAGGGTGTACAGAGGGGCGAAGCCCCTTTGTCGGGGGTCTGTCCCGACATGTCGGGACCAGATATAAATTTGTACCCCCTTCCTGGCTAGGAAGGGGGACAGGGGGATGGTCGAAGGCGTTGTTAAACGGCCTCAGACGGCTATTAGCCACACTGCGCACCTGGGAGGAGCCATGGCATTCGTAACGGTCAACGGGAAGAAGGCTTTTTACACCTGCCCACGAGACGTGGCCGGGGGCGAGACGAGAGGGAAGGTGGTGCTCCTGATACACGGGGCCAGGAGCAACCATAAGATCTGGGCGCCCCAGATACGGGCCCTGGCCTGGAACCACACACCCATAGGCATGGACCTGCCGGGTCACGGCGAGTCCCAGGGGACGGGGTCTACCGATGTCTCAGAGTACCGTGAGTTCGTAAAGGGGCTGGTGGATGCCCTGGGCCTCCAGAAGTTCGTGATGGCGGGCCATTCCATGGGAGGGTCCATAGCTCTGGACTACGCCCTCCACTACCCTGGGGTGGAAGCCCTGATCCCGGTGGGTTCGGCGGCCAAGTGGGCGATTGACCAGGAATATATCGCTGCACTTCGCGCAGACCCGGAGGAAGCCCTGAAGAAGTACGGTCGGCGTAACTTCGCGAAAAGCACCCCGGGGGCCATCATCGAGCTGAACAACTGGAACAACAAGACTATCGAGCCGTCGGTGGGGGTCGGGGACCTGGAGGCCTGCAACGGGTTCGACGTACTGGCGAACCTGGGAAAGATAGATGTGCCTACCTGCATCGTATGCGGAGAAGAGGACCAATACGCCGAAGGCTCCCGGATTCTACACGACAGGATCGCGGGGTCCCAGGTTCACTGGGTAAAGGACGCGGGTCACGACCCGTCCATCGAACAGCCCCTGGCGACCAACAGGATCTTTCTCGAATTCCTCGGATCCCTGTCCTGAGAGCGTAAACTTCCAGGGACGTACGAAAGAGGGCCGCCCCGATACATCGGGGCGGCCCTCCGCTCACATACGTATTAGGGTGACTTTAAGAAGGTCCTGCTTCCGGCTCTGGTGAGTCCATGAGAGGGCTTTCTGGGGTTTTGGAGTCCTCCGGGGTCTCGATTGGAGTAGGGGGTGTCTCTGGGACAACAGAGTCCTGTTCGGGCCGGCCAATGAGCTTCATCAGGTCTGCCGATGGGTCGGCTTTGAAGGCGGTCTCCAGGTCAGTGCTCTCCAGGGTCTCTATCTGGCCGAGGTACTCCGCTAGCTGCATCAGCTTGGCCTTGTTCTTGCTGAGAATGTCCCTGGCGGTCTCCTCGGCCTCTTTTATCAGCCTAGTGACCTCGTGGTCTATCTCCTCGGCGACCTTCTCGCTGTAGTTGCGGGTCTCTCCCCACTCCTTGCCCAGGAAGACCATCTCCTCCTTATGGCCGAAGGTCCGGGGTCCCAGGTTGTCGCTCATGCCGTACTCGGTTACCATTTTGCGGGCCAGCTTGGTAGCGCGCTCCAGGTCATCGCTGGCCCCTGTAGTGATCTCGTTGAAGGTGAGGTCTTCGGAGACCCGTCCCCCCATGGCGGTGGCGAGCATCGCCTTGAACTGAGAGCGGCTGTAAAGATACCTGTCCTCTGTGGGAAGGAGCCGGGTGTAGCCGCCCATGCCGCTGCGGGCCACTATCGATACCTTGTGCACAGGATCGGAGTGCTCCAGAGATCGGGCCACCAGGGCGTGGCCTACCTCGTGGTAGGCTGTGATGGCCTTCTCCTTAACGCTTATCAATCTACTCTTTCGCTCGGGGCCTGCAACAACCCGATCGATGGCCTCTTCGACCTGTCTAATGCTGATGGTCTTCTTGTTGTGACGAGCGGCCAGGATAGCCGCCTCGTTTACCAGGTTGGCAAGGTCGGCCCCGCTGAAACCCGGGGTCTGCTTGGCAATCACCTCCAGGTCCACCCCGTTGTCCATAGGCTTGCCCTTGGAGTGGACTGCGAGGATGGCTTTGCGTCCAAGGATGTCGGGGAGGTCCAAAACGATTCGGCGATCGAAACGCCCGGGCCTCAAAAGGGCGGGGTCCAGGATATCTGGACGGTTGGTAGCCGCGAGGACTATGACGTTCTGGCTGCTTTCGAACCCGTCCATCTCCACCAGTATCTGGTTGAGGGTCTGCTCTCGCTCATCGTGGCCGCCGCCGAGGCCTGCGCCCCGGTGCCTGCCGACGGCGTCGATCTCGTCGACGAAGACTATGCAGGGTGCGTTTCGCTTGGCCTGGTCAAACAGGTCTCTGACCCTGGAGGCGCCTACGCCGACGAACATCTCCACGAATTCGCTGCCGCTAATGGAAAAGAAGGGAACTCCCGCCTCGCCGGCGACGGCGCGGCTCAAGAGGGTCTTGCCCGTTCCGGGGGCGCCGACCAAAAGCACACCCCTGGGGACTCGGGCTCCCAGGGCGGCGAATTTCTCAGGGAATCGCAGGAACTCCACAATCTCCTGAAGGTCCTGCTTCGCTTCATCCACCCCCGCAACATCTGAGAAGCTTATGGTTGGCTTATTGGTGGAGAATAACCTGGCCCTGCTCCTGCCAAAGCCCAGGGCCTGGTTGCTGCCTCCCTGGGCCTGACGCAACAGGAACAAGAGCACGGCGCCGAAGAAGATCAGGGGCAGGAAGTTTATGAAAATGGAGAAGAGGCTGCTGAGCTGACTCCTCTCTTTGATTTTGATTCTCGGGCCAGCGCCAGGCTCGATTCCCGCCTTACTCAGGATATCTACTATGCTGGAGCCGCTCTCTTTTCTGGACTTGAAGCTCTTCTCGTCGAGAGTGGTAATGTTGAGACTATCAC
Source organism: Chloroflexota bacterium (assembly GCA_022566235.1). Lineage (GTDB taxonomy): Bacteria > Chloroflexota > Dehalococcoidia > Plut-88900 > Plut-88900 > JACZVB01. The sequence continues at coordinate 2,693 of JADFJI010000157.1, read as the reverse complement.
CATTGACTTCAATTTCGCGGATCTGCCCGCTCTTGGCCATCGTTATCACGGTGCTCAGATCGATGTCCTTGGTACCGAGGGAGGGCTGAAAAAGGGTAAAGATGATGGCAATGATGGCGATGATGATTATGAGATAGACGAAACTGCTTCTCATTACTCTGAAACCTAACGGTTCCTCCTTCGAAGATTACGCTCCCCAAGCCTGTTAGCTATTATATACCAGGGCGCACTCCCCTGTCCCCTTTCCATTCGATCCATCCCATATGGGAAGGGTTCAGGACAGACCCTTCGACAGGCTCCCTTCGATGGCAGGCAGGACAGGGCCCTTGTCCCCCAACTCCCCGGTCTCGACGCCGAGCCCCGAGTATCGGGACGAGTCGGGACACTTCCTTTTTCGAGTAGCCTATAAAATGGCCCGGGCTGTCATCCCTGCGCCTTGTACCTCTACACCCCTCTATACTATACTCATTCGAGGCCTTAGGATCGGCTGCTATTCTTCCAGTGTTCTATAACGAAATGTGTTGCCCATTCGATAGTTAGATGTTTCGTCGGCATCGCGGGATTCGAGTATCTCTGGAGACCTATAGAGGGCTAATGATGAAACTTCCTCAGGTTGCGGTAGGTGTTATCCATGGATGATTTAGCCGGAATGAGCATTGAGGAGCTTGCCTCTCGCTACTTCGCCACCCTCACGGCCGGCAAACGCCAGAAAGGTGAGGCGGCCGTCACCAGGTTTGTTCGCTGGTGTGGCCGGGAGCGGCCCATCTCCCGGATAAAGGGTCGGGACATAGAGCAGTACGCCCTTGGGTTGGGTATCTCATCTGTGGCGAGTCAGAGCCCTCAGCACGTCCGGCCCTTTCTGACCTACCTGCACAAGCAGGGAGCTACGAGAGCAAACCTGGCGACCAGCTTCAGGATAAGGAAGATCTCCTCCGCACCGGAGTCCTCGAGACGCCGAAGGGCGTTGACTCAGCTCACCAAAGAAGGATACCAACGGCTCAAGGTGGAGATGGAGAAGCTCAAGGCGCAACGAGGGGAGATAGCGGAGGAGCTGCGCCGGGCGGCGGCCGACAAGGACTTTCGAGAAAACGCCCCGTTGGAGGCCGCCAGAGACCATCAGGGCATGGTGGAGGCCCGGATCAGGGAGCTGGAGGCGATTCTTAACTCATCGGTGTTGTTGGAGGCCCAAGGGGCCGGGGCAGCAAACTCTAAGGTGGTGCTGGGCAACTCTGTAACCCTGGTGGACCTGTCCAGCGGAGAGGCCCTCCAGTACACGTTGGTAAATCCCGACGAAGCGAAGCTGGCCGAGGGGAAGATCTCTGTTGCATCGCCGGTGGGGAAAGCGCTGCTGGGAAAGGCCAAGGGCGAGGAGGTCCAGGTGACGGTTCCGGCGGGCATTCTGCATTTTCGAATCAAGGGAATCGCCACCTGAGCTAACCGTTTCCCACAGGCCTTAACAAAAGACCCGTGGAAGGGTCTTTTGTATATTTGGGCAGAAAGTGGAGGGGCCTGGTTCTAAGCTATGAGAACCTGGATCTGGATACTGGCCAGTATCGGCGGGACGATACCGGGCCTTGCCTTAAGGGTCTCAGGCGCCGATATAGGGAACGAGGCCTCCGCCGCTATCTTCGGCCTGGCCATCGTGAGTGGCGCGTTTCTCCTGTCGTGGGCGTCGGAGGTGGCGGAGCTGGACATACCCCGCTCCCTTGCCATCACGGCCCTGGCCGTCATCGCCGTTCTGCCTGAATACGCTATCGACGTCTACCTGGCATGGACCGCGGCCTACATCCCCGAAAATGTCAGCCTGGCGACGGCCAACATGACCGGAGCAAACCGCTTGCTCATCGGAATCGGCTGGAGCATGGTGGTATTTCTCTTCTGGCTCACCACTAAGCGAGGTACGATTAACCTCCACCCATCTACCTCGCCCGCTCTGCTTATCCTGACTCTGGCCACAGCATACGCCTTCACCATCGTAATCAAAGGCTACCTTCACATCGCGGACACCGTGGTGCTAGGAGGTCTGTTCATTCTATACATCTGGATGAACTTCAAGGGGGAGGTGGAGCCGCCCCACCTGGTGGGGCCTTCGGCCCGGATTGGCGCCCTGCCGGCCCTGCAGCGGCGAACGGTGGTGTTAGGCATGTTCGTTTACGCGGCGGCGGTCATAGTCCTGGCCGCGGAGCCGTTTGTCGAGGGCCTGAAGGGCACAGGCGAGGGCCTGGGTTTGAGCGAGTTTCTGCTGATCCAATGGATCGCGCCCCTGGCCTCGGAGACCCCCGAGATTCTGCTGGCCGCCATCTTCGTGCTCCGGGGCAGAGGACAGGACGGGATGGCGATACTGATCTCCTCCAAGGTGAACCAGTGGACACTGCTGGTGGCCACCCTGCCCGCCGCCTTCAGCATCTCCGCCGGCTCCCTGGATGGAATGCCCCTCGACTCCCGCCAGACGACAGAGATTTTCCTCACCGCGGCCCAGTCCCTGTTCGCCGCCGCCGTCATAATGGATATGCGCATATCCCTCAAGGAGGCTGGGATGCTGTTCGTCCTCTTCTTCGCCCAGCTCCTCGTCCCCATGGAGGAGGCGCGGCTGGGGTTTGCCTCCCTCTACATGCTGCTGACCCTGGTCATGCTCTTCACCAAGCGTGAGTACATAAAGGGAGTGCCTAAGATGATCTCTCATGCCTTTGCCG
>JADFJI010000156.1 GCA_022566235.1 Chloroflexota bacterium | reverse complement strand
ATCGAACTAGAGATGCCGCACACCGCGAAAAGAATGTCTTGGCTTCACGAGTTGTTCTTGGCACAATGAGGCTTGCCGTAATGCCACTTTGGGCAGCTTCTGAGGCTGCGGAGCGAAATCGGGATTGCACGCGGGGGCTGTTGAGCAGGCAAGCGATGATATAACATAGGGCAGCCATGGAGGGATCAGACGACATCCAGCTCCTCGAGAAGTTCCTTCAGGACGAGGACTTGGAGAGCCTGGAAGATATCGTCCAGGAGTTCAATGTCTTTGAGGTCTTAGGGGCCGTCTCGCAGGAGATTCGGCATTCCAACTTTCTTGCGTGGCTCCTCGACCCCAGAGGAAACCATGGCCTTGGAGATTACTTCCTGAAGCGGTTCCTTTGGAAGACGACTTCGCTAGGGAAGGAGCGCGGCGTCCAGACAATAGCTCCGATCGAGATTGATAGCCTTGAATTGAATAAGGTGTCTGTTCGGCGCGAGTGGAGAAACATAGATATCCTACTAGTCGATGATGCTCAGAAGTTTGTCTGCGCTATCGAAAACAAAGTTGGGGCTGCGGAGCACAGCGATCAACTTGCCCGATACGCTCGAGTGTGCAGGAACGAGTTTCCCGACTATGCATATCACTTTGTCTTCTTGACTGTACATGGAGATGCACCATCCGACCAGGAATGGATATCAATTGACTACGGATTCATTCGCGATTCACTGGAGCGGATCATCCATGCGAAGGAAGCTTCCCTCGGCGATGAGGTGCGAATATTCCTGCATCACTACTGCAATATGCTTCGGAGGTACATCATGGGCGAATCGACCATCGAGGAGCTCTGCCAACGGGTCTACAGCAAGCACCAACGTGCGCTAGATCTCATATTTGAGTACCGGCCCGACAGGCAATCAGAGATAAGCGGTATTTTGGAACGCCTGATCCGTGACGATCCCGCTCTGAAATTGGACGACTGCAGCAAAAGCACTGTCCGATTTGCCCCTGCCTCATGGACATCGCCTCACCTCAAGAAAGGGACCGGCTTCACAAAGTCGGGTAGGATTATGCTGTTCCAATTCAGCAACGGTTCAGACTCCCTCAGGCTGATTCTACTCTTAGGGCCGGGTGACCAGACGGTTCGTTCCCGCATATTTGACGCAGCCGTTGATATGCGTAGCGCCTTTATTGGACGCTCAAAGAAGCTCTATCCGCAGTGGACTACGATCTACAAAAGAGATTTCTTGAGGCGTGAGGACTATGAGCAGCACGACATGGAGTGGATCGAGGGACGGATCAAGGACAGATTCGCGGCATTCAAGGCAACCGCTTTCCCGCAAATCGATGAGGTGATCCGTGGGATATCATTCTGAGACGCGTCGACACCATCCCCAGCCGATCCTCGGCGACCCCAGCTAGCGGCGAGAACAGCCGCCAACCAGATGAAGGAGGGGAGGATGGCCTCCGTCGCGAACCCGTTTATCAACAACCTCCGATCACTCAACCGCAAGGAGCGGTTCTTCCTTGTAGGCTGGGCTCTCGGTAACCGCGAGTTCAGGCTCGGCCCCGCTTTCAGGCGCCTGCTCTCCTCCGTGGTAAGCCTTAGCGTCACGAGTGACTCATTCGTGGCGATGGACTATCATCTGGACTGGATTTACGCCAGCGTATTCCTAGCGAGCCAGTCAGAAGCTAAGCCTCGATATAAGAACACAGGAGAAATCACGGCAACCTCGGAAGACATTGACTTTTTAATTGCCTACCAAGAAGGCGAGTATTGTCACATAATTTTGGCCGAAGCCAAAGGGGATTCTGCTTTCAGCAATAAACAACTCGGAGACAAAGCCTGCCGCCTAAAGCAGATTTTTGGCGAAGATGGAAGGAAATGGGCTGGAGTAATCCCACACTCTGCGCTCATGTCTCCATACAGGCCAACAAAACGGCTGAATCACAAATGCTGGCCGGACTGGATGCATCCTGATGGGAAGTTCAAGTGGGTTGAGTTGCGGCTACCCGATCACCTAAAGAAGGTGACTGTATGTGACGAGAAAGGGATACGTGACAGAGACGGTCAACACTGGAAGGTTACGGAGATTCCGGTCCGCGGTTTCCATCCCGACTCAACGGGATGACGGGGGTCGTAGGGGGATACCCCCTACTCCCTACTAAACACCCCAGGGCGGGAGGGCGGGAAAAATCCCGTCAGGTTAAAATAGTTCCATGATCCAACAAGCCATTGAGAAGCTGATAAGGGCCCGGGACCTGACCCGAGACGAGGCCGCCGCCGTCATGGAGGAGATCATGACGGGCCAGGCCACCCCCGCCCAGTTCGGGGCCTTCGTCGTGGGCCTCAGGCTCAAGGGCGAGACCGTCGACGAGCTTACTGGCCTGGCCCGGGTGATGCGCGCCAAGGCCCTCAGGGTCGAGTTCGATGGCCCCATGGTCGATACCTGCGGCACCGGCGGCGACGACCTGGGCACCTTCAACATCTCCACCGTGGCAGCCTTCGTGGTAGCAGGCGCGGGGATAACCGTCGCCAAGCACGGGAACCGGGCCATGTCCAGCCGTTGCGGCAGCGCCGACATCCTGGAGAAGCACGGCGTCAAGATAGACCTGGGCCCCCAGGGGGTGAAGCGTTGCATGGAGGAGGTGGGCATCGGGTTCATGTTCGCCCCGGCCTTCCACCCGGCCATGAAGTTCGCCGTCCAGCCCCGGCGGGAGATCGGCGTCAGGACCGTTTTCAACATCCTCGGGCCCCTTACCAACCCCGCCAGGGCCCAGGCCCAGGTGCTGGGGGTGGCGGCAGAGCCCCTGGGCGAGAAGATGATCCTGGTGTTACAGGGGTTGGGGTCGGAGAGGGCGATGGTGGTCCACGGCGAGGACGGCCTGGACGAGATCTCCATTATAGCCAGGACCCATATCTGGGAGCTAAGAAACGGGGCTATTAAAGACTACTGGGTATCGCCGGAGGAGCTGGGCCTGGAGCCTGCGCCCCTGGAGGCGCTGAAGGGGGGCTCGGTGGAGGAGAACACCGCCATCATGGTGGAGATACTGAACGGGGCCCCGGGCCCGAGGCGGGAGGTGGTGTTGGCCAACGCCGCCGGGGGCATAGTGGTGGGAGGCAAGGCCCGTGACCTGAGGGAAGGGGTCGAATTAGCCAGGGAGTCGATAGACGAGGGCCGGGCCCTGGACAAGCTTAACGGGCTGGCGGAGGTCAGCCAGAGACTGGGGCAATAAATTCCGTTCGTCCTGAGCCTGTCGAAGGACGGGCCAAATCCTCCCGTGGTTCGGTAAACCTGTCCCGAGTCCCATCGAAGGGATGGTCGAAATGCCATTGATTACAGTACACAGTTACTATGGCTAAAACCAGTACGATTCTAGATAGAATAGTCGAAGCCAAGATGAGGGACCTCGAAGAGGCCCGGCAGGGCGTATCCCTGGTCGAGCTGGAGAGACGTATCGCATCCCTGCCGTCTCCCCGTTCTCTGTCCGCGGTGCTGAGGGGCGAGAGGATAGACCTCATCGCCGAGGTGAAGAAGGCCTCTCCATCCCGGGGCCTCCTCGTCGCCGACTTCGACCCCGTGGCCCTGGCCCGCATCTACACCGAAAATGGCGTAGCGGCCATCTCGATACTTACGGAGACGCCCCATTTCCAGGGCAGCCTGGACCACCTCAAGGCCGTAAGGGAAGCCCTGGGCCCCGGCTGCCCTCCCCTCCTTCGCAAGGACTTCATATTCGATACTTACCAGGTGCACGAGGCACGGGCCTGGGGCGCCGACGCCGTCCTGCTCATCGCCGCCATATTGACACGAGGCCAGATTGAACAGCTCATCGCCGAGGCCAGAGGGCTGGGGATGGAGTGCCTGGTGGAGGTCCATAACAAGTCGGAGGTTAAGGCCGCGCTGGGCGGCGGGGCCGAGATAGTGGGTCTAAATAATCGAGACCTGGCCACCTTCGAGGTCGACCTCGAGACGACCCGCCGCCTCCGGCCCGCGATCCCCAACCACGTCACAACGGTTGCCGAGAGCGGAATCTTCACCCGGGACCACGTGGCAACCCTGGCAGGGTGGGGGGTCGACGCCATACTGGTGGGAGAGGGGCTGGTCAAGGCCCCGGACGTGGGGGCGAAGGTCAGAGAGCTAGCCGGACTGACTCCTGCCTCTTCCCACACTGGAGGGACGGTAAATAGCCCATGACGGCGTTCAAGATATGCGGAATCACCCGGCCGGCCTACGCCATCGCCGCCACCGACGCCGGGGCGGACTTCATAGGGCTGCTCTTCGCACCCAGCAGCCGGCAGCTCACTGGCGACCAGGCCCGAGACCTGGTACGCGAGGCCCGCTCCCAGCGGCCGTCCATCGGTCAACGGCCCAGGGTGGTCGGGGTATTCGTCAACTCCCCTGCAGAAGAGATCAACGAGATGGCCGAGTACTGCGGTCTGGACTGGGTCCAGATTCACGGCGACGAGACCCTGGAAGATTGCTCGGCGATCCAGCGGCCCATCCTGAAGGTGGTCCGGATACCCGCAGATGTTCCCACCGAGGAGCTGCTGTCTCGGCTGGACCAGGAGCTGGGGGCCATAGTGGAACGGGGCTACACGCCGATGCTTGACAGCGTGTCCACGGGACGGTACTACGGGGGCACGGGGCGGCCCTTCGACTGGAAGGTGGCCGCTGACCTGGCGAAGAAGTATCGATTTGTCCTGTCCGGAGGCCTCAGCCCCGAGAACGTGGCCCCGGCCATCGGCCAGATAAGGCCCTGGGGCGTAGACGTCTCCAGCGGCGTCGAGACCGAGGGCGCCAAGGACATCGGTAAGATTCAAGCCTTCGCCCGAGCAGTGGCCGAGGCTGACGCTCGGCTTGGCTCAACTACGTTTCGGTGTTAGTTTTATCTGTCATCCTGAGCGAAGCGAAGGATCTGGGGTGGCGGGGGTAAATTCGTTCATAAAAGAGTGCAACCCCCTACTAGATTCTTCGACCCCGCTAAGTCCCGAGAATCGGGACAAGTCAGGGCCTCAGAATGACGGTTTATTATCATAGGAATGAAGACTCGAAAAACACAACAAACTTATGACCTCCCAGATGCCTCGGGGCACTTCGGGGAGTTCGGGGGCAAGTTCATCCCCGAGACCCTGATGCCCGCCCTGGAGGAGCTGGAATCCGCCTATAGGAGCGCCCGCCAGGACCCCGATTTCGAGGCCCGTTTGGAACAGCTTTCCCACACCTACGCCGGCCGCCCCACGCCCCTCTATTTCGCCGCCAACCTGTCGGAGCAGAGCGGCGGCGCCAGGATATACCTCAAGCGCGAGGACCTGGCCCACACCGGGGCCCATAAGATAAACAACGTCCTGGGCCAGGGGCTTCTGGCCCATCGAATGGGCAAGAGGCGGATCATCGCCGAGACGGGAGCAGGGCAGCACGGGGTGGCAGCGGCCACCATCTGCGCCATGCTGGGCATGGAGTGCATCGTCTATATGGGGGAGAAGGACGTAGAGCGGCAGTCCCTTAACGTTTTCAGGATGAAGCTGCTGGGGTCCCAGGTCATATCCGTCGGTGCCGGGAGCCGCACCCTGAAGGACGCCATCAACGAGGCCATTCGGGACTGGGTGACCAATGTCCGGACAACCCACTACCTGCTGGGGAGCGTGGTCGGGCCCCATCCGTATCCGATGCTGGTGCGAGACTTTCAGTCGGTCATCGGCCGGGAGGCCCGGGCCCAGATTCTGGAGGTCGAGGGCCGGCTGCCCGACTACGCCGTGGCCTGCGTCGGGGGAGGGAGCAACGCCATGGGCCTCTTCTACCCCTTCATCGACGACGCCGAGGTAAAACTGGTGGGGGTGGAGGCGGGGGGCGAGGGCATCGAGTCGGGA
>JADFJI010000155.1 GCA_022566235.1 Chloroflexota bacterium | reverse complement strand
AGAGGGGCGGAGTCCCCGTTCGTGGTCAGCTTGCCTGTCCAGCCTGTCCTAGTCCCATCGAAGGGATGGTCGAAACTGCCCCTAATCCATTCCTATTCCTGAAAGGGCGCTTAATAAGCTTCTCGCAATGGGGCGTGGGGACACCCCCACACCCAAATCTCCTCTCCCTTCCTGGCAGGAAGGGGGACAGGGGGATGGTCGAAACCAGAGTTAAACGGTCTTATCTCCCTGCCGGCGGTGTACAATGCCACCGAGATAATCAACCAGGGAGGCGTTATATGAGAATAGACGTAGTGACCGTCGACGTGAAACCGGAGCACAAGGAGAGGTTCATCCAGGAAACGCTCCTGAATGCCAGGGCCTCCATACAGGACGAGCCCGGCTGCGTCAGGTGGGATGTCCTACAGGACACAGAGGACCCCAACCGGATCTATCTGTACGAGGTGTATCGGGACAAGGCCGCCGAGGATGCCCACGTGAAGATGCCCCATTTTCTCCGGTGGGAGGAAGCGACAAAAAGCTGGTTTGTCAAACCCTACCAGGTAGCCGTATGCGACAGCATCTTCCCCGAGGATTCGGCCTGGGGCTAGAGGTCCCGAGGCCGTGCCTGGTTGCATACCGAACCTCTGGTGCTAGTCTGCTCCCGAGTATCGGGACGAGTCGGGACCGGGGGCTATCCCTCAAACCTAATTTATCCCCCCTATCCCCTGTAAGCGTTGTGTACACGACACTTTCTAAGCCACTCTGAAACAAGAGACAAATGGGGTTCCAATCCCGACAAGTCGGGATTGGCGGGGGTTTGTCCCGACAAGTCGGGACCAAACCTAATTTCCCCCCCTTCCTGGCCAGGCCTGTCCTGAGCCTGCCGAAGGGAAGGGGGGACAGGGGGGATGGTCGAAAGTGTTATTAAACACTCTCCCTCCTCATGCCCTTGACACAGCTCTCCTCCATGCATATAATGGACGTATTACTGATAGTTAGTATCACTTAAAATATAGACCTATGACCAATAACGATCTAGTGGCCGCCATCGAGGGTCAGGGGTACAGGCTCACGGCCCCTCGCCTTAGGGTGCTGGAAAGCATCGCCGGCAGAGATACCAATTTCACCGCCGAGGAGGTCTGTGCCGATGTCCCGGGAGTGGGGCGGGCAACGGTCTTCCGGACCCTGAAGCTGCTGGTGGAGAGGGGACTCCTCTGCAAGATGATCCTCCATGACGGCTCACCAAGATACAGCTTCCCCCTGACGGGACACCATCACCACCTGGTATGCGTATCATGCGGCGCCATAACCGAGTTCCAAGAATCGGAGATCGAGCAGCTCCTCTCCCAACTAGGGGTGTCCAAGGCCGGTACCATCGTGGGCCACCGCATTGAGGTTTACGTGGTCTGCCCTACCTGCCAGGTCAGATACGGCGGTCACGCGAAACCCGAACTTCCCATCTCAGCCGGCGTCTCATCTTGACCTCAGACCCGTAAATCCCATATCGGACGTAATGTAATCTTTATTGATAACAGGTATCAATACATCAGCAGACAGAAGCCTATGGAATACTTTCCCATTACTCACTCTGCTATCGGTGGCCCTGGTATCGGGGCTTATCCTAGCTGCCTGTTCGCCGGATGGGGGGACAGGCCCGTCCAGGGATTCGGAGGGGGAAGGAGAAAGGCTTACCGTGATAACCACCCTCTACCCGCTGCAATTCCTGGCCGAGAAGGTGGGAGGAGAACGGGTGCGCGTGGTGAACTTGACGCCTCCGGGCGCCGAACCCCACGACTGGCAGCCCGGGGCCCGGGACATCATCTCTATTCTGGAAGCAGACCTCTTCACATACAACGGCTCGGGCTTCGAGCCCTGGGTGGACCGGGTGCTGGAAGAGGCCCATGAGAACGAGATTTTGAACGCCACCGACGCACTCCGTCAGGACCTGTCGCTCGGCGAAGGGAAGGGGCCTGCCGATCCCCACGTCTGGTTGGACCCGGGGCTGTATCTCAAGCAGGCGGTAGCGGTGAAGCACGCCCTGGCGGCCATCGATCCTGAGGGTGATGCCCAATACTCAGAGAACCTTGCATCGTTGGAGCGGGACCTGAAGGCCCTGGAGGCGGAGATGGAGAAGGGGCTGTCGGCATGCGCCCTGAACGTCTTCGTTATCAACCACGCCTCCTTCGGGTACCTGGCCCGCCGCTTCGGGCTGGAGCAGCTGAGCATCTCCGGCCTTTCCCCCGAGGCCGAGGCCAGCCCGGCGAAATTGAGGGGGCTGGTGAATCAGATAGAGGACTCTGGAATCGGCTACGTCTTCTTCGAGTCGCTGGTGAGCCCCCGGGTCGCCGAGACCCTTGCAAACGAGGTAGGGGCCCAGACCTTGGAGCTCAACCCCCTGGCAGGGTTGACATCCGAAGATCAAGATGCCGGCGAGGACTATTTCTCCGTGATGCGCTCCAACCTGGATAACTTGAAGAAGGCCCTGCAATGCCGGTAACCACTGGGGAAAACGATCCGGCGTTGAGCTTCGATAGGGTGAGCTTCTCCTATGGCCTCACACCCGCCGTCGAGGACGTCACCTTCTCCGTAGAGAGAGGAGAGTTCGTCGCCATGGTGGGCCCCAACGGGGGCGGCAAGAGCACCCTGGTGAAGCTGGCCGTGGCCCTGGAGCAGCCAAAGAAGGGCCGGGTGAAGATCTTCGGGCAGGACAGCAGCAGGTTCGAATCGTGGTGGCGCATCGGCTATGTGCCCCAGACTGCCAGCGCCTTCAGCGTACGGTTTCCAGCTTCGGTGGCCGAGGTGGTCTCCTATGGCGAATACAGGGGATTCAACCCCCTGGCCTTCTTCCACAGAGGAGTCTCGCCAGGGGTCAGAGAGGCACTGGAGACCGTAGGCCTCTGGGGCCACTGGCGAAGGCAGGTAAGTGATCTCTCAGTGGGCCAGAAGCAGCTGGTCCTCATCGCCAGGGCCCTGGTACACGGGCCCGACCTGCTGATCCTGGACGAACCCACTGCCGGCCTCGACGTGACCCACCAGGAGCGTTTCTACAATCTCCTCCAGGAAATGCGAAGGGAGAAGGGTGTGACCATCCTTCTGGTATCCCATGACGTGGGAGTGGTCTTGCACGAGGCCACCAGTATAGCCTGCATAAATCAGGCCCTGGTCTTCCACGGCAGGCCCGAGGAGGTCACCGATGAGGCCCTGAGCCAGGTGTACGGTTTCCCCGTAGACCTGGTCATTCACCGTCACGACTAGCAAGCCAAAACCTGGTAGCCGAAATCAGCGTAGCGTTCAGTCGAGCGTCGTCAGGAGTGCAGAAGGGCGGAGCCCCCGTTCGTGGTGAGCCTGTCGAACCATGCAGGGGGTACTGGGGTGCCCCCCAGAATTCTCTTGCCCCCTTCCAGAAAAGGAAGGGGGATACAGGGGGATAGTTCGGTGGGTGGCAGATCACGAGTGCATCCCCATTATGGGGCAGATGTTATGACATGGTTTTCCGCAGTCAGGTACTAAGGAATACGTATCCATGCCAGAGATATTTCAGCTAGACTTCATGGTGAGGGCCTTCATCGCGGGCGGATTCGTCGGCGCCATAAGCCCTCTGCTGGGCACCTTTTTGGTGCTGAGAAGGCTGTCCCTCATCGCCGACACCCTGGCCCACGTGGCCCTGCTTGGCGTCGCCATAGGCCTCCTCCTAGACCGTTATCCGGTCTTCTTCGCCGTGATCGCGGCAGCCATAGGCTCCCTCATCATCGAACGCCTCCGCACCTCCAACCGGTTCTCGGGCGACGCCGCCCTGGCCCTGGTCCTCTACACGGCCCTGGCTACCGCCGTGGTGATAATAAGCCTGGGCGATGGCTTCAACGTGGACCTGTTTAGCTTCCTCTTTGGCGGCATCGTCACCGTAGGCCAGGAAGACGTATGGGCCATCGGGGCCCTGGGCGGGGTGGTGGTCCTCGTCGTGGTCTTCTTATACAGAGAGCTGGTACAGTCAACCTTCGACCCGGACCTGGCCCGCACCAGCGGCGTTAGAGTAGGGCTGACCAACACCCTCCTGGCCGTCCTCACCGGCATCGCTATACCCCTGGCCATGAGGGTCGTCGGGGCCCTGCTAGTGGGCGCCCTCATAGTCATCCCCGTCCTGGCATCCCTTCAGATCGCCCGAAGCTTCCGGGCCACGCTACTCCTTTCGTCCAGCCTGGGAGTAGCCAGCGTCTTCAGCGGCCTCACCATCTCCTTCTATCAGGATGTGGCCCCCGGTGGCGCGATAGTCCTGACGGCGCTGGGTCTTCTGGTGCTGGCCTCGGGGGCCAGGCTTCTGATGGCAAGGGCCTGAGGAGCCGAATGCGGAGGGCCTTGCTCGGCGGGTACTACAGCTTGGGCAACACGTCTTCGGCCAGGCGCTCCGCCTGATCGGTGGGTTCGAATGCAGGGGCCAGGAGCAGCAGGTCTATCCCCTCTTCGATGATCTTTCCCAACCCTTCCACCACCTCCTCCTCACCACCGTATACCGATACCCTGGCCGCGAGGCTGGGGTCTCCGTAGATATTTCCCATCATCTCTTCCAATCTTCTGAGGGCCCGTTTCCTATTCGGGTCAAGGGCCACAAATACCCTCTTGGACACGGGAAAACCGTCAGGATCTCTCTCCTCCTCCTGTAGGAAGCGCCGGACCAGCGCGAGGTGCTCCTTGAACTCTTCCGTCGAGGTAGCCCCGGACCCCATCCACCCATCTCCCACCTTGACGGCGCGTCTCAAAGCCGGCTCGACCCGGGCCCCGAACCAGAGGGGCAGGTGGGGAGTCTGGCGAGGCCGTGGATTGATGGAAACCTCATCCATATTCCAGTACCGCCCGTGAAAGGTGACCTTATCCTGGGTCCACAGGGCCTTCATTAGCCTCAGGCCCTCCTCGAACCGGCTTACCCTGTTTCTGGCCTCCATTCCGAAGGCGGGATACAGTTCCAGGTGAGGTCCTATAGTTACGGCGGCTATGAGCCTTCCATCGCTCAACTGGTCCAGGGTCGCCAGGCCCTTGGCCAGGTGCACCGGGCTCCAGAAGGCGGACAGGAGGGCCGATACCCCTATCTTGACGCGTGTGGTCAAGGCCGCCGCATAGGAGAGAAGGGGTATCGGCTCCAGGTTGGGGATAGGGCTGAAGTGGCCCTCGCCGACCCAAACGCTATCGTAGCCCAGGACCTCCACCCTCGACAGGAAGTCGCCGATGTATCTCGTGTCCACCTTCCCATCGGGAAACTTCTGGGGCATCGCGATGCCGAATCGGGTCCTATTCTTTGAGGGCATTCTTTCTCCTTTTACTTCTCAGACGCTCCGTCTCATGTTTATCGACCTGACGAGTATGCGGGTCAATGACCACTCCGTACTGTTCTCTAACCGCGCCCAGGGACTCCTCAGTAGCATCATCTCCCCCGACCATTCAAGTTGAAGGGGGTAGTCACGCCATTATAACCACGCCTTTAGGAGGGTCCTCCCGTCACATTACGGTAGCCTTCTAACCTTATCGCAGTCTGTCCTCGAGACGGCTCAGATTTGCGAAGAACGGTTCAGCGATACATCGTGTGGGCATCGTTCGAGAACGAATACCGGCCTTCTCCGCACTGCGTTTTCGTAATTCCTTCGATGGTTAGAGTCCGGCCATCTTCAGACACCTGAATCAGAATCACCCCTGTGACCGTGCTATCCCATCCCGACACGGCCCACTGGCGGCGGAGTTCAGCGCAGTACACTTCACCCGGGACTACGGAGTCCCACTCACGATTGACAAGACCGTCTGCAACTGTCTCAATCCGATACATACCCGCTGGGATATCGGGTAACTGGCTCCCAATATTCAGCTTATGCACCGACTCATCTAGCCAGCTTTCGTAAAGGTAAAGCCCTGAGGTGACCCCTTCTCCCAATTTGTCCCATACGG
>JADFJI010000154.1 GCA_022566235.1 Chloroflexota bacterium | reverse complement strand
CCGATACGCTTCCCGGCGTTGTCCCAGGACTCGCCCTCCAGTTCCGAGGGGTAGTAGAGGACCCAGTTGGAGAGGACGTGGTGGCCCGGGGGCGCAAGGGCTGGATCGTAGATCGAGGGTATCTGAATATCCATTAAAGGACACGTCGTTACCCGGCCTCTCCTGGCGTCGTCCCAGCTCTGCTGATAATAGTCGACTGAAGGGCAGATGCGCACCGAGGCCAAGGCCCTGGGGTCATGCCCCTTGCCCAGGTAGCCGCTGAAGTCGGGCAGTTCGCTTAGGGCCGCCAGAAACTTGACGCAGTTGGCCCTGGTGGTAAGGTTTCTCACCCTGCGCAAGAAAGCCTCATCCAGATCCGCCTCATCGATTAGGCCAAGATAAGTCCTTTTAGGATCGGCATTGGACACGACTACGTCACCGGAGATCTGGTCCCCATTGGACAGCCTGACCCCCGTGGCAATCCCTTTCTCTACCATCACCTCCTCAACCGAGACCCCGGTCCTGATCTCCACGCCTCTGGCCTCCGCCGACCTGGCCATCGCTTGGGTAATGCTTCCCATGCTCCCTCTGGGGATGCCCACGTTTTCGGGTTTGCTGAACCGGCTACAGCCGTAGTAGGCCGCGCTGAGAAGGCTGCCCGGCGCGCCTGGGTCCCCGGTATCCATGGCCTCGACAAAGTGGGCCTTGACATAGTCCGACTCGAAATACTGGTCCAGGAGGTCTGTAACGCTGGTGGTGAGCATAGCGTGCCACACCTCTTCATAGGCGGTGCCCCTCACATCCCCGAAGACCTGGGCGAGGGTGGGAGGGTCCTTCAGCCAGTAACGATGCAAGATGTCCGAGGCCTTGTCCCAAAAGGAAGACCACTCCGGGTAGGCGTCAGCGTCGTGCTGGGATAACTTGGCGATCTCCTTAGCATGGGCTTGGTGGTCCTCTCGCCCCTCAAAATAGAGATATCGCCCGTCGGGGAAGGGATGGAAGTTACCGTGCCGGATAGGTATGATCTCCAGCCCGAAATCCCTCAGCTCCAGGTCGTCGATGACCCTGCCCTGCAAGAGGTAACAGATGTAGGCACAGTAAGGAACGATGAATCCGGGATACAGCTCCTCGCTGACGCAGGCCCCGCCGATCACATCCTGGCGCTCCAGGACCAGGACAGAGAGCCCGTCCTTGGCCAGATAGCCAGCAGTGACCAGGCCGTTGTGGCCCCCACCGATGATGATAGCGTCGTATTCCGCCTCACCCATAGAGCCGCCTCTCAGGGGCCGTACGGCCATTTGGGGCACTGGCCGCCAAGCCCCCGTCACTCTTCTCCGAAGAACCGCCTCCGAGCCGCCTCATCGAGAACCTGGTCGGGCCCACTGTAAAACGGCTCCAGTAGCCTGGTCGGGTCCTTTGGCCACTTAGGAATCGCTTTCCCACGTCGGGCATCTGCCTCAGGGCCCGTCTCAAATAACATCTGCGATGCCCAGGACTCCATCGTATGGTTGATCCCATAGTAGCGGTCATGCTCCTCTGCATACGCGTGTCCGGCATCGTCCCAGTCTTCGTGGGCCAGCAGCTGGTCTCTGAGGACACGGACGTCTCGCACCGTCTTGGATAGCCCTTGACCGTGGGCAGGATCGGCGGACGCCGCTGCGTCACCGATTAAGGCCACACCGCAGCGGTAAGGGTGGTCCACCCAGGTATGGGCGCCGGAGAAGGTGGCCAGGGGGCCCGCGGCCTTCGCCTTGGCATAATACTCCGCCGGGACACCCGTTTTCAAAGACTCCTCGATGAATCGCCCTATATCTGCCTTACCGGTGAGACGGTATCCCCTCTCTGCCGGGTAGCAGAAATAGGCTCTCACACGACCATGCCCCTGGGGGAAGAAAAGGACCGACAGGCCGAATTTGGAATAGGGGAAAATGTGGGCAGCATCATCGGGAACGGGTAAATCGTCGAACAGCAGACCCGCTATCATGATCTGGTCAGGGTCCCGCTGGACCTTGAATCCACCCCATTTTCGGGCGGAGGAGGTCCTGCCATCGGCCCCAACTACAAGGCGTGCCTTAACCTCGACCTCCCTGCCCTCTATGTCGGCCACCACCACGGGGGTAGTGTCCTGTCTGATGCCACGCACCCTGGCGCCAAGCCGCACCTCCGCGCCGGCAGCCCTGGCCGCCTCGGACAGCGCCTCCTGCATCTGCGGGTGGTAAAAGGTGGTCGAGGGTAACCCGGGGGTGGTCGTGTTCACCAGGTCACGATGGACCATTCTTTTGGGCCCTCGGTACACGTCCAGCCAGGGCACCCGGTGGCCGCCTGCATCCATAAGTAGGTCGTAAATGCCCAACTCCACCAGCTCGGCAGTGCCCCATGGCCACATCAGCTCGCCCCGCACCCTGTCCCTAAACCTGGTCTGGGACTCCAGGACGAGGACACTGGCCCCATGCTCCGCCATCGCCTTTGCGAGGGCTAAGCCGGCCAGGCCTCCTCCCACCGTGATGATGTCGTAGGACTTGGTGCGCATACGGTTCTCTCTGACCGTCTGTGGATTTTCTCGCGGCGATGCTCGATACAGATTGCCAGATCATGGTGCAGGGCCAGGGCAACGCTGTTCACGTCAGCGTCTTGTACCCGGTGGTGCCGCCGTCCGCGATTATCTCCGCGACTAGTTTGCCATTGGCGATCTGTATGCGCTGGGGGGTCCCTATTTCGGCGGCCGCCACATCCGGAGCATCACCTTGACCTGCCCCATCTTTTACCAGGGCATGCTCATTATCTGCTCGGTAATCCGGGCCCATCACAGCAA
Source organism: Chloroflexota bacterium (assembly GCA_022566235.1). Taxonomy (GTDB): domain Bacteria; phylum Chloroflexota; class Dehalococcoidia; order Plut-88900; family Plut-88900; genus JACZVB01. The sequence goes on along the minus strand of JADFJI010000154.1, from coordinate 3,121 downwards.
TGTGAGTGGCCCGATCCGAGGAGGCTGCACCCCGCCGCTAGCAAACTATACCAGGAAGGCCTGCGCCTCTCACCCCTGAAGCTGTACGACAAAGGCTGCTCCAGGGGGACCAATCATGGCTTAATTCGCCGGTATTGGTCTCTCCTAGTTCTCCAATTGAACAGAGACCCGCACCGGGTTGGTTAGCATGTCGTACACCGGGGAGCGGGCTTGAGCAATCTGAACGAGTTCCTTAAGCGTCTCCTCCGGCACATCACCCTTGACCTTGAACGTCACCTTGATGTTATCGTATCCACTTCTTACGTTCTCATCCATACCCAGGAAGCCGTGAAGGTCGAGCTCTCCTTCAAGCGTGGACGAAACCTCTGTGATCTTGTACCCTCTTGCAGCCGCATGGTAAACGAGTGACGTCGTTAAGCAGCCGGCCAGGGCGTGCAATGCATACTCCACAGGATTTGCCGATTGGTCCTCTCCCAGGAGCACAGGATGCTCCGCGCTTTCGAGTGTGAACCCGCTCCGGGTCTGCGTCTCGCAGGCTCCATAGAAGTCTTTGACCGTCGAACGAGTATAGCCGCCGTTCACCCACTTGTTCTCTGCGCGAAACTTGAAGTCAGCGATCTTCGGATTCTCTTTGATCGCATCGATGACTCCGAACAGATTGTCGACATCCACCCCGTTTACAATCCCTTTTTTCGCCATCCCCTCGACCTCCTTTGGTTGAATGAAATCCCAGCCCTAAACTTGCTCAAAAGATATCCACATACAGCAATGAAGTCAAGTTCCTTTACGCCCTGATCGACCCACAACATAAACCCGGAGAGCTATCCTCATCGCCGGGATAGCTCTCGTGAAAAATGGGGGCATTCGCTGAATTAGAGGGCACCCAAAAGATGATCGTCCAGGTAGGTTAATTCGGCCACAGGCATCAAGGCCCGGGCTCTATTCAGGTGCAGTACCCGTTCTTGACGTCCCAGTCCCGCCGGGCCTGGTCCCGACGACTGGGATCGCCGTAGCCCCCGCCCCCGGATGAGTAGGAGATGATCCGGTCCCCGGGCTTTACCTCCACCCCCGTCTCCTTGGAGAGGAGCACCCGTTCCGCTCCGTTGGAGATTATGGTGTACCTGTGGGAAGTGCCCGGTTTGCCGTCAAACAGGCCAAATGGTGGAACGACGATCCCGTCTCCCGCAGTGTTGAGCCTGGCCCCATCGGCTCCCTGGTAGACCAGTTCGACCCTGCTGCCCAGGCCACCCCTCCACTCCCCATCGCCCGCCGAGTCCGGCAGAAACTCATAGTAGCTAATGAAGAACGGGAACCGCTCCTCGGTCACCTCAATACTGGGACTTCGGATGGCGCCGACAACATTGACCTCTCCTATGTTGGACCAGCCGTCGAAGCCCTGGGAGGCGCCACCGCCCCCGCGGCCCAGGAAGAAGTGCCATATGAACTGCCGGCCTGTGCGAGGGTCGGTGCCTGTGATCGCGTATCGCAACCTGCGGGAAAATCCGGCGCTAACCGCCTCGGGCACGGCATGTGCCATAGCCCGGAAGACAGCCTCGACTATCTCTTCTCCACAGTGGTTGGTGCTCATAGTCACCGGGGCCGGGGGGTTAGGGTTCACTATCAGACCCTTGGGCGCCACGACTGTAACGGGCCGCATGGACCCCTCATTCCTGGGGACATCGAAAGAGGCCATATACATCATGGCCACGTGGGCCAGGGAGCGGGTGTTTGCATAGGCGCTGTTGATAAAGCCCGTGACCTGTGGGCTGGACTCACTCAGGTCGATTGTCATGGAGTCACCCTTGATAGTGACGGTGGCCCTTATGGGGATCAACTCGTTGCCGAATCCGTCGTCGTCGATCAGGGACTCGCCCTTGTAGACGCCGTCGGGCCAGTCTGAGATCATCTTCCTGACCTGGACCTCGGTGGAGCGCAGTACTTCGCCCACTGCCCGCCTCAGCCCCTCGGCCCCGTACCGGTCCAGCAGGGCCCGGATCCGCTGGGCGGCGATCTTTACCGATCCGATCTGGGCGTTAAAGTCCCCCAGAAAGTTCTCCGGGTGCCTCACATTTGCCGCCAGCATCTGAAGCACGTCGTTGCGAGGCTCTCCTCCCTCATAGATCCTCAGTGGCGGAATACGAATCCCTTCGTGATATATCTCGCTGGCCGCGGCATTGTAGCCTCCGTGGGTGGGCCCTCCCAGATCACTATGATGGGCCCTGTTGATGGTATAGAAAAGCAGCTCGCCTTCATAGAAAACGGGGTGAATGACGGTGATGTCGGGTATGTGGCTCCCTCCGAAATAAGGATCGTTGAGGGCAAACGTGTCCCCATCGCGGATCTGGTCCCCGAAGTACTGCTTGACCGCGGCCCCTGCCAGGGGAAGGGCGCTTACGTGAACCGGCACCCCCTCGCCCTGGGCCACCAGCTGGCAGTCGGCATCCAGGATGGCCGTCGAGAAGTCGCGGCTGGTGTTCAGGATCTGCGACATCGACGTGCGCAGCATCACCTCCATCATCTCAAGGGCGATCGACTCCAGGCGGTTCTCGACGACGGCGAGGGTGATCGGGTCGGGGGCGCTGGCGGCTGCGGGAGCATCAACGGCCGCCAGTGCCACGCTTAGCCGGACGCCGCCCAGCTCGTCCAGCCGGGCAGTGTCCCCGGCGTCGACCAGGATGGTCGTAAAGTCCGATTCGAGCACGGCGGGCCCGGCAACCTCCGCGTCCGGCGGCAGACGGTCAGCCGCGTAGACCGGCACGTCCCGCCACTCGCCGAGGTATATCGAGCGGTGGCCCTTTTCGGCGGCGGCCCGGTCTCGATCTCCGCTGGCCTTGGGCAGCTCGACCTTGTGCAGGCGGCCGAATGCGGACACCCTCAGCGTCACCAACCTGATCTCTTGCTCGGATTGCCGGTAGGAGTAGAGCTCCTCGTAGCGTTGGTGGAAGCTGGTGGCCCATTCGGAGATGCGCGAGCTGTCGCTCCCATCGAGGTCCGGAACCGCGACGTTCACCTCGTAGACCTGGTCGAGGTATCGCATGTCGGCCGAGCGAACGATCTCGATGTCCGCGTCGCCCACGCCCTGCGCCTGGAGCTTCGCCCGTCCCTCGGCCTCGAGCTCGTG
>JADFJI010000153.1 GCA_022566235.1 Chloroflexota bacterium | reverse complement strand
CACGAACGGAAGAGGTTACATTCCCCGTTCGTCCTGAGCTTGTCCCGATACTCGGGACTTGTCGAAGGATGACGAATACTGATGCAGGTTGGTTTGAGATAGTTGCTTAGTCACATTGCTAACCGAACAACAGCTGCACCCGCGCTCCACGCCCACGTATATGAACCTTTCGATGGAGCAGACTTAGTTCTGGTGGGACCCCAGGCCATTACCGGAAGCGAGGCAGGACATCTCTGGCGAAACGCTCCAACTGAGTCACGTACTCCGGTGGGTCACATGCAGGGTTGACTACGAAGTGCTCCACCCCGGCGGATATGAACCGCTGGATGGTGCGGGCGCAGTCATCGGGGGTTCCCACGGCGCATCCTCGCTCACCTGTCAGGGCCAGGCCCGTGCCGACCCTTTTGAAGATGGCCTCGTTGGCATCTCTCTCGGCCCGCTCTACGTCCTCTCCGATACGGAAATAGAGGTGCAGGGCCCGGGTGATGTTCGACGCTTCCCTCCCCATTTCCCGGGTGTACCGCTCGATCCTTTGGATAGCCCGATGATAGCCTGCCGGGGTTATTCTGGAGGGCACGTAGCCATCCCCCCACCGGGCGGTCCGGCGCAGGGCCCCTTCCGACTCGCCTCCCACCCATATAGGGGGCCGGGGCCTCTGGACAGGGGCTGGTTCCATACACATATCGTCGAAGTGGTAGAACCTGCCGTGGTGTGATACCGTGTCGCCGGTCCAGAGCCTGGTGACGATCTCTAAGGCCTCGTCGGTCCTGGCCCCCCGCTCCCTGGGGTCGACGCCGCTCACCTGAAGGGCCGCCGACGATGCGCCCCCCACCCCCACCCCCAGGACGATCCTGCCGCCCGAGAGGTAGTCCAGGGTGGCGACCTCCTTGGCCAGGATAGCGGGATGCCTCAGCGGTACCAGGATCACACATGTGCCCAGGGTCAGCCGGTCGGTGTGCTCTACGAAGGCCCCGAGGGTTGTGAAGCAGTCTAACCCCGGCTCCGGGGTCACGGGGGTCTCGGGGACCCACAGGGAGTCGAAGCCCCACTCCTCGGTCATTCCAGCGAACTCCCGAGGCCCAACCAGGTAGTGAACTCGAGTGTAGAGAGGTCCGAACTTTATTTGCACCATGTAATCGTTTCGATAGGGTTAAAGGCCGTGGATTGGAAAGATCTTCAGCTTGATCTCCTCAACGCTTTGCTGGGCGAAGGCCCGGGCCTCTTCCCTCTGCCGCCCCTCCAGCCTGGGGCCGTCAACGTCCCTGAGGGGAGCCGATTCGTACTGGCCCCTGTACTCGGCGGGAATCTCGTCGGGCCAGTCACGCTCGATCATGAGGCCGTAGGCCAGGGCCCAGCACCGAGCCACGGCCCGCACATTATACCCCCCGCCCCCCAGGGCCAGCCACCTATCCGACAGGCCGGCAAGCTCCCCGATGGCGCCCAGATACCCCTGGGTGGTGATGTTCAGGTGTCCCAACGGGTCAGAGTGATAGGTATCGATGCCCAATTGAGTGACCAGGACGTCGGGCCGAAAGGCTCGTACCAGGGGTGGAGCCACCTGGCGGAACGCCTCCAGGTAGTCCTGGTCGTCGGTATAAGGGGCAAGGGGCAGGTTGACGGCATATCCCCTGCCTCTTTCTTCTCCAAGCTCATCGGTGAAGCCGGTGCCGGGGAAGATGAACCTGCCCGATTCGTGGACCGATATGGTCAGCACCGAGTCGGTATGGTAAAAGGCGTTCTGGACACCGTCTCCGTGGTGAACGTCGATGTCTACGTAGGCGACCCTGAGGCCCTTGGCCACCATGTGCTTTATGGCGATGACGGCGTCGTTAAAGACGCAGAAACCCGAGGTGTTTCCAGGCGCGGCGTGGTGCAGCCCCCCCGAGGCGTTGAACGCGACGTCCACCGCCCCTTCGATGAGGAGGTCGGAGGCGACCAGGGAGCCGCCAACGACCAGGGTGGCCGCCTCGTACATGCCCGGATAGGTAGGGTTATCCCCGGCATCGCTGAAGTTATACGTCGTCGGGTCCACCACGGACTCGCCTCTGCTGAAGCCCTTGACCGCAGCGACGTAGTCGGCCGTGTGGAAGGTGAGGACCTCTTCGTCAGTTGCGCGGCGCGGCTTCACCAGGCGAGAGTTTTCCAGCTGAAACGCACCGTAGCCCTCCAGGAGCTCGTAGGTGTACCTGAGACGGGTTGGAATGAATACGTGGTCTTCCCGGAGGACGTGTCGGGACATGGCGTCTTCATAGATGAAGGCGCCGCGTCTCATTATTCGGCCATCTCTACAAAACAAGCCTTCTCCAGGTCCTCCGACATGCGCTGCCAGTGTGACCCCCGCCAGTAGACCTTTCGACAGGAGGGACAGCGGTGAAATGAGGCCTGGGTCTCGAAGACGTATGTGGGCACCTGGGTACGGACCTCCGACCTGGGCACCGATTCGAGGCCCTGGTTACACTCCAGGCAGAGGGAGAAGGGCCGCCTGCGGCAGTCGAGCCCCAGGGATTCCACCACCTGCTTTAGCTGCAGCTGGACCTCCTCGGACCTGATGAGTATGGCCTTCAACGGGCCCAGGGCCGCCACCCGCCGCTCCATGAGCCGGGAGTCCCGGGTCAAGAGCACCCTGCCCTCGGCGAGACCGATTCTCACCAGGTCGTCGTCGTCTATCTCCTTGAAGAAAAGGGTATCGTATCCCAGGGCCCGCAGCCATTTGGCGAGCCTGCCCACGTTGACGTCGGCTATAAACCGGGTCTGACCATCAGGGCCCATCTGCACCTCTACTAGAGCTTAGTCCCTAAAATAGTGTGTCATTCTGAGTCCCGATTTTATCGGGACGAAGAATCTAGGGTGGTGGGGCTATTCCTATAAAGAGAATGGAGAGACCCCGCTCCAGATTCCTCGCACTTCCCGAAGGGAAAGGGCTCGGAATGACATGAAATAGTTGCCTTGGAGCGGTTGTGAACGCTGCGTAAACTAGCACATTGGTAATCAGGTTTAATCACACGGCTCCAAGTCTATCACAGCCCCCTTCGGCCTCCAGGTTTTAGAAGCTCCTCCAGGAGGATGCGGGCGGCGGTCTTGTCTAAAGGCTCGTTGTTGTTGCCGCATTTGGGGGACTGGATGCAGCTCGGGCAGCCCGTCTTGCAGGGACACTCCACCAGGGTCCTGAGGGTGGCCCGCCACAGCTCCTCCATCAGCTCGAAGCCCTTCTCGGTGATGCCGACGCCCCCGGGATGGCCGTCGTAGATGAAGATCTGGGGCCTGCCCGTGTCGGAGTGGAGGGGCGTGGAGAGGCCGCCTATGTCGGCCCTATCACACAGGGCGAACATGGGCAGGATTCCGATGGCGGCGTGCTCCGCGGCGTGGAGGCCGCCGTCGAAGTCCGAGTAGTCCTTGAGTATCCGGTCGATGGCGGCCTCTGGTATATCGAACCAGAGGGCCGAGGTGTTAAAAGTCTGGGGTGGAAGGTCCAGGGTCTCCTCACCGAGCATCTCCTCGGTGACGCGGGCCTTGCGCCTGTAGCCCACCACCGTGTTGGACACCTCCACCCAGCCCTGATAGACCTGGACGCTGCCCACCCGCCTTTGCTCCTTTACCTGCTGTATCCGGATGTCGGTGATGCCCATGGTCTGGGTGTAGTAGGCGACATCGGTGGGGACGGCATGGGCGATCCTGGTCTCTGTGTCCAGGTCTGTTATCAGATAAGACTCCCCTTGGTGAAGGTACACCGCCCCGGGGTGTACCTGAGAAAATGCACTGCTCTCCTCGATTGTCTCGAGAATAACGCCGCTGCCCTCGACTACGATGACGTAGTCCCTCGACGTGGCCGATCTGATGTTGACCTCCTTCGCGGGGTAGTCGATCTCCGGAGACAGGTGCCAGCGGTTTCGATGGCTCTTGAGGAGGCCCTGCTCCTCCAACGCCTTGATATGGTGGGTGGACTCCTCCCCGAAGAGGGCCTTATCAGAGGCGGTCAGAGGCCACTCGAAGGCAGCGCAGAGGAGGTGAGGCCTGAGGATGTAGGGATTGGAGGGTGAGACCAGGACGTGCTCGTGAGGCTTATCGAAGAACTCCTGGGGATGGCGCATGAAGTACTGGTCCAGAGGGTTGGCCATGCCTATCATGAAGCTCAAGGAGCCCTCGCCCCGCCTTCCGCTGCGACCGGCCTGCTGCCATGCGCTGGCTATGCTCCCCGGGTAGCCGGTGAGGATGGTTGCGTCCAGGTCGCCGATATCGATGCCCAGCTCCAGGGCATTGGTGGCACACACGCCCAGCAGCTCGCCGCTGGCGAGGCCCTGCTCGATACGCCGCCTGTCTTCCGCGAGGTAGCCGGCCCTGTATGGCATAATCCTATCGGCCAGCTCGGGCAGGGTGAGCCTCAGCTGCTCCCGGGAATACATGTAGATGAGCTCGGCAACCCGCTTGGTGCGGGCAAAGGTCAGGGTCCTGATGCCCCGGCCGATCAGATATGTGAACAGAAGGGTGGCCTCGGTGTTGGAGCTGCGGCGGGCGCTTCTGGTCTCGTCGATTATCGGGGGGTTCCAGAACACAAAGACCTTGTCGCTGCTGGGTGAGCCGTCATCCGTCACGACGGTGAAGGGCTTGCCCACCAGGGCCTCGGCGTGGCCCTCTGGGTTGGCTATGGTAGCCGAGGAGAGGATGAACTGGGGCGACGACCCGTGAAGGCGGCACAGCCTGCGGAGCCGCCTCAAGACGTTGGCGACCTGGGAGCCGAAGACACCACGGTATACGTGGGCTTCATCGATGACCACGTATCGAAGCTTGCGCAGGAGCTTGGTCCATGACCTGTGATTTGGCAGGATGCCGTAGTGCAGCATGTCCGGGTTGGTCAGCAGGACCCGGGCCGTTCTCCTGATCTCGCCTCGCTCCTCGGTGGGGGTATCGCCATCGAAGACGGCCACCTTTATCCCCTTCAGCCCGGCATCGGCATCGATGATGTCGCGGAGGGCACGCCACTGGTCCTGGGTCAGGGCCTTGGTGGGGAAGAGATAGAGAGCGGTGGCCCCCTTTTCCCGCATGAGCCGGTCCAGCACCGAGGCGTTGTAGACCAGACTCTTACCACTGGCCGCGGGCGTGGCTACCATCACATTGGCCCCGGACCTGAGGGCTTCCAGGGCCTGCGCCTGATGCTGGAACAGGGGAAGCAGGTTAAGCCTTTTCAGCGCCTTCTGCAGGGCGGGGTGGAACTGTGTGTCGAGCTCGGCATAACGGGCCTTCCTGGAGGGGATCTTCTCGAGGTGGACCATCTGGCCGTCGTACTCGGGGAGCTGGCGCAGGCTTTTAAGAATAGATGAGGTGTCCATAAGATAAGCTAGCTGGCCCGTATGTGGGTTTATACCCTTTCACGCCGAGTGTCCGAAGGGACCATGACGCTGCATAAACTAGTGCTTAGTAGCCGAAATCAGCGTAATGGTCGGTTGAGTGTCGTCGGAAGCCCAGTCCCGACTTGTCCCGATACTCGGGACTTGTCGGGATATAACGCAGTTTTTTGCAGTCAAGCACTAGTGCCATTGGTCAATGCCCTTCTCTACAGGGCGTCCATTATCTCTATCTCATAGTCCAACAGCTCGGCGTCTTCCCTCGACCGTTCGAGGAAGCTGACCACCGTGGTCAGGACCTGGTTGACAAAGAAGGCCTCGTTCCCTACGCAGGAGAAACCCACTGTGGACACCTGCCACAGCTCCTGGTCCTCCACTTCCGCTATCGAGATGTTGAACTTGTTGGAGGCGCGGGCCAGGAGGGATTTCAGTATCCGCCTTTTCCCTTTCAGAGAGCCGTTCCCGGGAAAGCGCAGCTTAACTACACAAACGCCTATCTTCATGGATTCCTCGGATTTTAGCCGGTTTCACCGATTTCTCTCGAAGGAGTAGCGCTGTGGGCCTGGGGCCGCGCCTGCTCGACATGGGCCTTATGGGCCATCATATCAACA
>JADFJI010000152.1 GCA_022566235.1 Chloroflexota bacterium | reverse complement strand
GGGCCAGGCATGACCTGGAGACTGGGAGGGGAGCCCTGTTCAGCCGTCCTAACTGGACGCCCCACGAAAAGGCAGCAGTCTGCCGTGGTGCGCGGGGAGCCGGCGATGCGCCTTACCGACGTGCGATGGCGCGGCGATAGGTTACCACACCGACTTTCGACTGCTGCTGGCCCTCGTTCCGAAGCTAACCAAGCTGTGCCAAGTCATGTTACCCGCCAAGTAACGGTGATCCCTCAGAGCGAGCGTGTCGAAGGGAGCAGCCCAGCTACTTTTTGCGAGGCACGGCCCTCTCAAGGTGGCCTGCCCACCGGCCCTCAGGCTAGCCCAGCCCTAGAACTAGTCCTGGCGCAGTTCGGTTCGCCGACCGCGCATAAGGAATGTGTACGTTGGCCTCATACGAAATTGCGCACCAATAAAAGGGCAGCCCTCCCAGAAAATATCACGGGTCGCAGAAAAGGGATTCCCCATGCCGCTTGACCTCCTGGGCCGGGTCGGGGCCTAGGAGCTCGGACAAGGTCCCGCGGATCAGGCCGGTGGCCTCGTTGGCGTCTTTCCCCGTTGCGGCCCGCCCGGTCCCTATGGCCCAGACAGGCTCATAGGCTATGACCAGGCCTCCCGATCCCGTAATGCCTTCGAGGCCCCGGGTCACCTGCCGGACCAGCACATCCCGGGTCGTACCCGACTCCCGCTCCTCCAACGTCTCTCCTACGCACAGTATGGGCCTGAGGCCGGCGGCCAGGGCCGCATGCACCTTCTTGTTGATGAAATCGTCATCCTCGCCGAAGATGTGTCTCCGCTCCGAGTGTCCCAGGATTACGTAGTCGCAGATGCCCCGAAGCATGAGGTGGGACAGCTCTCCGGTGAAAGCGCCTTTCTCCTGGGGGTGCATGTTCTGTGCCCCCAGCTTTAGGGACGAGCCGCAGATGACATCCCTTACCGTGGTCAAGGAGATCGAGGGGGGGCACAGCACGACTTCGACGCCCGCGACACGATTCAGGGAGGCTACCAGGGCCTCGGCCAGGCCGCGGGCCTCGGCCACCGTGGTGTTCATCTTCCAGTTGCCGGCTATCAAGGGGATGCGCATGGCTACCATTTCCGCTTCCGATTGACCTGCTCAGGCCCCATATTTGGTCAGTTTACCTGCGTGAGCCAGGGCCAGGGGCATCACCTCCCTGGCGGGAAAGCGGCCCAGGACTCCACCAGCACAGGCCGACTCCGTGAACTCGGTAACGGAGTCTTTTCGGCTCCACTCGCACTGCATAAGGAAGGGGACCGGGTGCCAGCTGTGGTTTCCCAGTATGGCCGGCGTGGAGTGGTCCCCTGCCACTACAAAAACCTCCGGCTCCAGCTCCATCAGCCTGCCGATGGGACGGTCAACCTCCTCCAGGGCCTGGACCTTGGCCTGAAAGTCGCCATCCTCGCCGGCGGTGTCGGCGCCCTTGAAGTGAATGAAGAAGAAGTCGTAGTCGTCGTAGTGGGAGACCAGGTCGTTGACCTGATCCTCGAAGGTGGGGCCGGTGTCCAGATACTTCATGCCCAGCAGCCGGGCGAGGCCGCGATACATGGGGTAGGTGGCCAGGGCTACCGGGTTAAGCTTGTATACCTGCCCCATGGGAGCGAGGTCAGGGAGCTTGGAAAAACCGCGCAGGGTTATCATGTTGGCCTTGGGCCGGTGGCCCAGGATTCCTCGAGCCTTTTCAACGAACTCGTTTATGATGGCTGCCGAGGAAACCGCATCCTGGGTGAGGGCTTTGACCGGAGGTGGAATCACGCCGGCTACCTGCTGGTCGGTGTCGGCGAGCTCGTCGCTGAGGCCCCGGCCCCTGAAGATGATGACGAAGCGGTGGGACTCAACGGGGTGGACCTCTATCTCCACGCCCGGGACCTGAATCCGGTCCAGCTGGCGGCACAGGACCCGGCTCTCCTCGGTAGGCAGCCTGCCGGCCCGACGATCGGTGATCACACCGTTCTTGTCCACGGTACAGAAGTTTCCCCGGACGGCCAGGTCATCGGGGCCCAGGTCCAGGCCGATGCCAGCGGCCTCCAGGACGCCCCTCTTGATCAGGCTCGTGACCGGGTCATAGCCAAACAGGGCCAGGTGTCCGGGGCCGCTGCCCGGGGTTATTCCAGGGGCCACGGGATCGGTGAGGCCGCACATGGACCTGGTGGCCAGACGGTCCAGGTTGGGGGTGTGGGCCGTCTCCAGCTCCGACTTCCCCGTGTCGGGGTGGGGCAGCCCTCCCAGTCCATCGATGACCAGGAAGATTATCTTCGAAGGGGTGGATTGGGCCACCTGGGCGATGAGGTCTTGCTGAGTCACCTGTAAATCCGTTGTCCTTTATCTGTCCATCAACGCAGCCACGCCGGGCAGAATCTTGCCTTCCAGGAACTCCAGGGAAGCCCCGCCACCGGTAGACACGTGGTCCATCTCTCCGGCCAGGCCCAATCCGATGACGGCATCGGCTGTGGAGCCTCCCCCGACCACGGTGGTGGCCTCCAGTCGGGCCAGGACCTGGGCCATACGCCTGGTGCCCTGGGCGAAGGCGGGAAACTCGTAAACACCCATAGGGCCGTTCCAGAACACCGTCTCGCTCTTCTTCAGATGCTCTTCGAAAAGGTCTATAGTCTCGGGCCCGATGTCCATTATCTGTCCGTCCTCCGGCACGTCCCCGACACCATGAATTTCCGGGGTCGCATCGGCATCAAAACTGTCCCCGACCACTACGTCCACCGGCAGCACAACCGGAATGCCCCTGTCGCTGCCCGTGGCCATGATCTTGGAGACAAACTCCAGGCTCTCCTCTTCCAGAAGGGACCCGCCTATCTCAAGGCCCTTGGCCTTCAGGAAGGTACCCGCCATGCCGCCGCCTATCAGGAGCACGTCCAGCCTCTCCAGCAGCCTCTCCAGGACGGCCATCTTATCGCTTATCTTCGCGCCACCCAGCAGGGCTGTGAAAGGGCGGCGAGGGTTCTCCAGGGCCATGCCCAGGAACTCCAGCTCCTTCTCCATCAATAGCCCCGCAACCGCCGGAAGACACCTCGCGACACCGACGGTCGAGGCATGGGCCCGGTGGGCCGTGCCGAAGGCATCGTTGACGAAGATATCACCCAGAGAGGCCAGACACCTGGCGAACTCGGGATCGTTACTCTCCTCGCCGGGGTTGAACCGCAGATTTTCCAGCATAAGCATTTCACCCGGCCTGAGTCTCGACGCTGCGGTTGTAACCATGTCTCCGACGCATTCGGGGGCTGTTGATATCGATCCGGCTATACAGCTTGCAAGGTGTTGGCTTATGGGCGCCATCCTGAGACGCTCCACCACCCTCCCCTTGGGCCGCCCTATGTGGGAGCAGATCACCAGGCTGGCCCCATGGTCCAGCAGATACGTTAAGGTTGGAAGTGTGGCCTTTATGCGGCTATCGTCCAGTATTGCGCCCGTGTCCGGGTCCAGGGGCACGTTGAAATCGACCCTTACCAGAGCGCGCTTGCCTTCCACATCGATGTCCCGGATGGTCTTCTTGTTCATCTAAAAAAGTACATAAGGGCTAGACCCTAGGCCTGTGCCAGAGCCCCGCACACCTCTTCTATCTGTGCTTCCGGCACCGCCCCTTGTCTGAGGAGGACCGGCCTCTCAGCGGTTACGTCCACCACGGTGGAGGGCCGGCCTGCGGGGCAGGCCCCGCCATCTATGATGAGGTCAACCAGGCGGCCAAGCTGCTTTCGCACCTCTGTTGCAGTCGCCGGGTCGGGGCCACCGGTCTTGTTGGCGCTGGTGCCCGTTATAGGTGCTCCGAGCCGGATGATCAGCTCCCGCGCCACGGGGTGAGCGGGCATTCGGACTGCTACGGTGTCGCCTCCACCTGTGATGCGACCTGGGACCCGGGCGGAGCTCTTCACCACCAGGGTCAGGGCACCCGGCCAGAAGGCCCGGGCCAGCCGCGCCGCCACCTCGGGAAAGTCGTCTGTCAGCAGGGCCAGGTCATCAAGGGACCCGATCAAGAGGGGAATCGGTTTCTGATATGGACGGCCCTTGGCCTTGTATACCCGCTCAACCGCCTTAACGATGAAGGCGTGGGCCCCCAGGCCGTACAGGGTATCGGTGGGAAAGGCCACTAACCCGCCCCTTTTCAGGATCTCGGCTGCCTTCCCGATATCGGGGTGGTGGGATAAAGACATATAAAGAGAGGCTTACTGCTGTATCTCAGGCACGTTTCAGCCTTGACCCAGTATAGCACGTGTGATAATCTGAGGTCGAGATTACTGGGGAGGTTCCTTGGCGAAAAAGGGTGCTAGAACCGGCAGTCGTCGGGTGGCAGCCACCGATGACTTAGAGGTATCCACCTACCTGGAGATAGCCGGCAGAAAAGTCGGCCCCAAGGAGTCGCCTGACAAAGGCGCGGAAGAGACTTCCCAGGAACGCCCCGAAGCAATCGTCGTGCTGGATTTCGGGTCCCAGTACAGCATGCTGATAGCCCGACGGGTCCGGGAGTGTCGGGTCTACTGCGAGGTTCTTCCCTATAACACACCGTGGGAGAAGATCGCGCCCCTGAAGCCCCGGGGATACATCCTCTCCGGCGGCCCCTCCAGCGTCTACGATCCTTCGGCCCCCCTGGTCCCCGCTTACGTGTACGAAAGTCGGGTTCCAATTCTCGGCATCTGCTATGGTATGCAGGCCCTGACCCACCAGCTAGGTGGCAAGGTGGCCTCGGGGGTCAAGCGGGAGTACGGCCCGGCCGTCCTTCACCAGAACGTCTCCGACCATCCCATCTTCCGCGGACTGCCCCGAGAGATGCCCGTATGGATGAGCCATGGCGACCAGATAACGGAGATGCCTCCCGGGTTCTCCAGCCTGGCTTACACGGACAATGCGCCAGTGGCGGTCCTGGGTAACGATCACAAAATCATCGGACTCCAGTTTCACCCCGAGGTCTCTCATACTCCCGATGGTAAGACCATTCTCAAGAACTTCCTGTACGAGATCTGCGGCTGTGAGGGTACCTGGACCCCGAAAAGCTTCATAGCCGAGTCGGTAAAGCGGATAAGAGAACAGGTGGGGTCGGGTAAGGTGATCTGCGCCCTGTCTGGTGGTGTCGACTCCGCCGTGACCGCGGCCCTGGTCCAAAGGGCCATCGGCGACCAGCTGATCTGTATATTCGTGGACAACGGCCTGCTGCGTCGGGAAGAGCCTGAGAGAGTCAGGGCCGTCTTCGAACGACATCTAAATCTGAACCTGATATACGTGGATGCAGTCGATCGGTTTCTGACCCGGCTAGCCGGGGTCACCGACCCCGAGGTGAAACGCCACATCATCGGCGAGGAGTTCATCCGGGTCTTCGAGGAGCAGGCCACCAGGCTGGGAGAGCCCCAGTTCCTGGCCCAGGGCACCCTGTATCCCGACGTCATCGAGAGCAACCCTCCGGAGAATTCCCCATCGGTGAAGATCAAGACCCACCACAACGTGGGCGGCCTTCCCGACGCCATGAAGCTCTCCCTCGTCGAGCCCCTCCGGCAGCTGTTCAAGGACGAGGTGCGGGAGGTGGGGCTGGCCCTGGGGATGCCCGAGGAGATGGTATACCGGCAGCCCTTCCCGGGCCCCGGGCTGGCGATACGGATCATAGGTGAGGTCACCAGGGAACGGTTGGAGATGCTGCGGGGCGCCGACTGGGTAGTCATGGACGAGATCAAGGCTGCAAAGCTGTATCGAGAGCTGTGGCAGAGCTTTGCGGTACTAGCCCCACTCCACACCGTCGGGGTGATGGGGGACTACCGGACATACGGGAACATGGTAGCCATCAGGGCCGTGACCAGTGATGATGCCATGACCGCAGACTGGGCCCGCCTCCCCTACGATGTGCTGGCCAAGATTTCCAATCGGATAGTCAACGAGGTCCCGGGGGTGAACCGTGTGGTCTACGACATCTCTAGCAAGCCCCCATCCACTATAGAGTGGGAGTAAAACACGTGGCAAGGGTCCCCAAAAAGACCGCTGATC
>JADFJI010000001.1 GCA_022566235.1 Chloroflexota bacterium | reverse complement strand
CCCGCGGCAGCGTCTGGGTCAGCACGTTTCACCGGTTCTGTTCCCGGCTGCTCAGGCGGCGGGCGGAGATCGTCGGTCTGCAAGCCAACTTCAGCATCTTCGATACGACCGACCAGCGCCAACTGTTGCGCGAGGTGCTGCACGATTTGAACATCGATGCGGTGCACTTCTCACCGAATAAAGTGGCCAACCGCATCAGTCGCGCCAAGAACAACCTGCAATCGGCCGACGACGTCGCCCGCTCTTTCGACGACGCCATCGGCAACCACCTCGCGGAGAACGCGCCGGACATCCGCGTGGGCTATACCTCTGCGAGCCGATTCGCGGACCACGTGGCTACGTCCTTGCAACAGCGCATGACCGAGGCATTTCGAGAAGCGTACAGCCAATGGGATGTGCTGATTCTCGATGACGTTCAATTCCTGGGCGGGCACGTCGAGCGGGCGGCTGCGGGCGACGGGGTAGACGTTGGGGCCATCGGGGTAGTAATAAGTAAACACCTCCCATTGGTTGGGCGCGTTCAACACTATTGCAGCGGACTCTCCACTTCGTTCGTTAGCGCGGATGAATTGCACAATGCCGCGATAGTCGTCGCGGGCAAAGCCAGGGTCGGTGTACAGGTGGGCGAGGGCATTGGTATAGAGCAGCGCGGCTATCAGGCCCAGGGGAATGCCTCCCAGAATTGAGACGATAGTTGCGGCGATGCCTAGCTGGGCCGAAACCCAGATCTTCCCGGTAATCAGGCTACCCACCGATTGGCCCCTAAAGGTAAAGCTCTCCCCAAAATCACCATGAAAGGCGTTCCAGACATATCGCCCGTACTGCACGAAGAACGGATCATCCAGGCCCCGCTGCTCACGGATCCGCTCTATCACAGCGGGGTCCCGGTGCTGGCCCACCAGTACCGAGACCGGGTCTCCCGGTCCATAGGTCCCCAGGGCGAAGGTTATGAAGGAGACGGCAAACAGTACGACGGGCATCCACGTCAGACGGCGTAGAATATAAGTGCGCATTCCCCAGTCCCCTACTTCAAACCTTACCTGACGCCCAGTATAGGACTAGTTTCAGGCGTAAGTATATTGAAAGGGCACCCGCACGGCGCTTTACAGGTCAGCCGCTGCGGATTCTCGGAGGGCCCGTGGTCTCATGATAGACATTCAAAGGCGTAGGGGCCGTCGGCAACCCGATGATGGAGTTGGCGTAGGACACCACCGACGCCTTCCCCATACTCATCCCGTCTATCTATGCGAGCCGAGAAAGGGTGGAGCCCTTGGGCCGGCCCCACTCTTCAAGCCGTTCCGCCTACTGCGGCTCTAAATAGATGTTCTTGAGCTTTGGAACAATGAGAGGAGTCAAGATGTAGTTCTTGACGTGGGACTTTATCAGAACGTACCTGTCCCCCTCATACCATTTGGGGATCCACGGCGACTCGTTTACTATTATCTGTTCGGCCTGTTGATACAGGGCTATACGGGTTTCCACGTCCGCTTCCGTCCTGGCCTGCTCAAGAAGCCGGTCTACCTCAGGGTTGGTATAGCCGGTATGGTTGTTAGAGCTTTCACTGTGGAACAGTATGTCCAGAAAGTCCTGGGGATCTGGATAGTCCGCCACCCATCCCAGGGTGAACATCTGGTATCTCCTCCGGTCCAGGTCGTTCAAGAATGTGGCGAACTCGGACTGCTGTATCTCCACGTCCACTCCCAGGAACCTCCGCCACATCTCCAGGACTACTTCTGTATCCAGCCCCACGGCGCCGCCACCGCCCGGCACCGAAAGTATTATGGTGGGCAGGTTGGCTGCCGCCTTAGCGGAGGCCTGGCTCAAAAGAAGGACGCGCTGATCGGGGTCACTGGTCATGTCGGCTTGCAGCAACAGTTCCGTGATCTCGGGGTCGCCCTGCCCGTAGCTGGACTCTGCCATGAGCCGCATCGCCTTCTCAGGATCGTAGTGCAGGCCCTCCAGATTCTGGTTGAAGCCCGGGAAGCCCGGGGGCAGGATGCCGTAGGCAGGTGTTACCAGGTTGGAGAGGACCGCGTCGGCGATAAGCTCCTTGTTGATTGCCAGGTTTAGCGCCTGTCTCACCTTGATGTCGTCGAAGGGCGCCATCTGGGTGTTCAACCCTATGTAGCTGATGCTATAGTCGGGCGGGGAGATGTTCAGGTCCCTGTTTAGCTCTTCCGTGGGGTCTAGTACCCTGTCTATGTCGGCCAGGCCGACCCCCGTGAAATCTATCTCGTTGTTTTCATACATGGTCATGCCCACCCCACCGCTGAGGATGAAGTTCACCGCATCCAGGTGAGGCGGGCCATTGTAGAAAAGCTCGTTACGCTCAAACCTGATACTCTCTCCTATCTCCCACTTCACCATTTTGAATGGCCCCGTGCCATTGGGCCTGGAGGTCCAGTCGGCGCCCGATTCTACGTTTTCCTTATCTACGACAAAGGCCGTAGGGTAGGTCAGCTTGGCCAGAAAGTAAGGTTTAGCGGCGTCGATGGTAATCTCCAAGGTATAGTCATCCAGCACACGGATGCCGTTCACACTGCTTGCCGTCCCGTTCAGCATGGCCTTGGCCCCGACGATGTCGTTCAGGTAGAGATCGGCCACCGTGGACTCGGTAGCCGGGTTCAGGGTCCGTTCCATGCTGTATTTGAAGTCGTGCGCGGTGACGGGCTTGCCGTCGTGAAATTTGACGTCCTTTCTCAGGTAGAAGGTGTAAGTCCGACCGTCGTTGGTTACGTCCCAACTTTCGGCTATATCGGGGATTATGTTCAGGTCTGTGTCTATGCTCACCAGGCCGCTGTAGATCTCTACCACCAGGGCCGCCGAGGTGGTATCGCTGGTGAGGGCCGGGTCCAGGGTCGGTGGGTCGCCAAAGAGCCTGGTGAACTCCCCGCCGGCAAGAGGGTCACTACCGGCGGTTGCGGCTAGGGGCGTGGACGCCAGCGCACCGCTTTCGGAGGGTATCGAGGTGGGGGTGGGCAGTGGTGCGAAGCCCGGCGTTGCCGTGGGCGCAGTGCTCGGTTGTGATGAGGTATCGCCTCCACCGCCGCACGCTGCTGCCACTAAGACCCCTATCAGGGCCAGGCCTATGAATAGTCTCTTGCTTTTAAGCAGTGCCATCCTCATCTCCATCCGTTGACCGCTATGACGATATTAAGAGGCGGGACGTTCTATGATACTAAGTTAGCATACCCCATTCAATGGGTGTGGGACAGTTGACTGAGTCCCGTAATTTGATCCTCCTTTGATCCTCCATTGATGTTTAACGCTGGCCCTGTTGCAAAGTTTCTGCCCTCAGTCACCAAATTTCACCCCGGGACCGGTATCTGGATACCAGGAGACCGGAGTAAGATTGGCTGGTGGAGCGGGCGCCGTCAAAGGCAATTCGTCATTGACATTCTGCTTTGGTAGAGCTAGACTACCTTTCCCGTTGGACGGGGCTCCCTTATCCCGGCCATCCCTCCCTTGTCCTCACAGATGTAGCAGCGCTATTTGAGGAACTCGCGTGGTAAATATTGCCACCAGGAGCTTCGAAGAAGATACCCTGGAGAGGGCGGCGAACGGCGAGTCCATCACCAGAGATGAGGCCTACAGACTCGTTAGGTTCGATGGCACCCTGATCCCGGCCCTCATGGACTGTGCAAGCCGCATTCGGCTGAGGCACAAGGGCCGCATGGTTTCCTACTCCAGGAAGGTATTCATACCCCTGACCAATCTCTGTCGGGACAAGTGCGGCTACTGCACCTTCGTCAAAGCGCCCAAGCACCCGGAGGCCAGGACCATGACTCCCGAGGAGGTGCTGGCCGTCGCAGAGGCGGGTCGGAAGGCCGGGTGTAAAGAAGCCCTATTCAGCCTGGGTGAGAAACCTGAAGAGGTACATCCTCTCGCCAGGAAGCATCTGGAGCAGCTGGGCTATCCTTCCATGACCGCCTACCTTATCGATATGTGCCGCCTGGTTTACCGGGAGACGGGACTGCTGCCCCATTCCAACTCGGGGGTCCTGGAGCGAGAGGAGGTGGCCCAGCTCAAGGAGGTGACCGTCAGCATGGGGTTGATGCTGGAGAACATCAGCCCACGGCTTCTGGAGAGAGGCCAGGCCCACTACGGCTGCACAGGCAAAGCCCCGGAGCTCCGGATTGCAACCATGAGCTATGCCGGTGAGATGAAGATACCCTTTACCACGGGCATCCTCATCGGTATCGGCGAGACCCCAGAGGAGAGGGTCGACTCCCTCTTCGCCATTAAAGAGCTCCATGAAGAATACGGCCACATTCAAGAGGTGATAATCCAGAACTTCCGTGCCAAGCACGACACCCGTATGCGGGGCTTCAAAGAGCCGACGGCCCTGGACATGGTGGTCACCATCGCCGTGGCCCGCCTGGTGCTGGGTGGCCAGATGAACATCCAGGCCCCGCCCAACCTCACTCCAGATGCTTACCAGTTCTACCTGACCGCGGGCATCAACGACTGGGGCGGAGTGTCGCCGGTCACCAAGGATTTCATCAATCCCGAGAAGGCCTGGCCCAAGATAGTAGAGCTGAAGGAGAGGACAGAGGAGGCGGGCTTTACCTTCAGGGAGAGGCTGGCCATCTATCCCGAATACATAGTGGAAAAACCCGGGTACGTGAACCCCTCTATGAGGGACACAATGCTGGATTGGACGGACCAGGACGGCTACGTGAGGGAAGAGGAGACGCGATGGTAACCGAGATCGATTCCCCTGGGGTGGTCGGGACATCTCTCGACCGTATTCTGGGGGTCATAGACCTGAACACATCTCATATACTCGATAGGGCCATGAACGGCGAGGAGATAGGGGTGGAGGACGCCGTCACCCTCTTCGGAGCCGCCGACCTGGAGCTCCACGCCCTCTGCATAACGGCCAATGAGCTGCGGAAGCAGGCGGTTGGCGATATCGTTACTTTCGTTACCGTACGAAACATCAACTTCACCAACATCTGCTACACAGGATGCCGTTTTTGCGCCTTCGCCAAGCACTTCGGCGACGAGGAAGCCGAGACCCTGACCATCGATGAGGTGGCACGGCGCGCAGAGGAGGCCTGGGAATCCGGAGCCACCGAGATCTGCATGCAGGGCGGGCTGCACCCCAAGATGACGGGCTATGAGTACCGGGACATCATCATCGCTGTCAAGGAGCGGGTGCCCGATATCCACATCCATGCCTTCTCACCCTTCGAGATCCAGTACGGCACCAAGAAAACGGGCCTCAGCACCCGGGACTTCCTCCTGATGCTGAAGGAGGTGGGCCTCGGTACTGTCCCCGGAACCGCCGCTGAAATTCTGGACACGGAGATTCGCCAGAAGCTGACCAAGAACAAGCTGAGCGCCGAGCAGTGGGTCGAGATCATAAAGACCGCCCACTCCGTGGGCCTGCGCACCACCTCCACCATAATGTACGGCCATATAGATGCCCCCATCCATTGGGCCAGGCACATCGCCATCATCAGGGACATCCAGAAGGAGACGGGCGGTATAACCGAGTTCGTCCCCCTGGGATTCGTCCACTGGGACTCGCCCCTTTACCTGGACGGGGGCGTCCGGCCCGGGCCCACGGGCATGGAGGACCTGCGGATGCACGCCGTGGCCCGGATCATGCTCAACAACTGGATCAAGAACATCCAGGTGTCATGGGTGAAGCTGGGGCCCAAGTTCGCCCAGTTGTGCCTCAACGCCGGGGCCAACGACTTCGGCGGCACCCTGATGAACGAGAAGATATCCCGCTCTGCCGGCGCCCCCTACGGCCAGTACATGGCTCCCGAGGAGTTCCAGCGGCTGGTCAAGGACATGGGCCGCATTCCCGCCCAGCGCTCCACCACCTACGACCTGATCAAGGTCTACGAGTAGCCGCTTACTTAACGCGAAACTCAGGCTGGCGTCGCGATTGCTTGTTGGTGTCGGTACCAATCTCCATTTCATTACGATTGGTATCCCCTCTGCCCGGTTAATGGCGTGTATCCTTCAAACGTGTTGACGACACCTCTCATGCCAAGATATTATTGATAACAACAACAATAACTAGAGGCTAACACTTTGAGATTCCAAATTGCTGGTAAGGATTTCGAAATAAGACTCGGTGACATAATCGAAGCGATGAAAGGGATAGAGGCAAAACCGAGCGACGGGCGTAATAAGTACTATGTAGAAGTCGCCGGGCGCAGATATCCAATTAAGCAGCCGATCCACCACGTGACTGGCCTACCTTATATCGCGTTTACTGCCCGGCACGCCTACCACATACTCAGTAAGCTCAGGTTTGACCTTTATCACCCCGAGACAGAGGACATTGACATCCTTCTTGATAAAGAGGCCGTGAAGCAAACCCGGAGCTTCCTTGTGGCCCTAGTACCCGACGAGGACGGATTTTTGACCGCTAGTTGTCCGGCTCTCCCTGGTTGTCATTCTCAGGGTAGAACGAAGGAAGAGGCCCTCGCCAATATCACAGAGGCGATACAGGCTTACACCGAAAGTTTACGGAAGCGTGGAGAACCGCTTCCCCAGGCGGTAATGGAAGAGGTCAAGGTGACGGTGTAATGGCTCGTCTCCCGGTAATGTCGGGAGACGAGTTTGTTAAGGCCATGGTCAAGATCGGATACGTTTGGAACCATACTAGGGGAAGTCACATGATCTTGGTGCACCCCCATAGGGAACAGTTATCGATCCCGAGGCATCGTCGATTGGGACGTGGACTGCTTAGGTCCTTAATCCGAAACGCTGGATTGTCCAGGTCAGAATTTCTTAAACTGTTAAAAAGTTGATCACCCCAATCCGTGAGTCTGGAGGCCCTAGCTATGAGTATTGAAGAGAAACTTAAAGAGTTGGGCATAACCCTGCCCGATTACAGCAAGACCGGGTATCCCGGCACCAATTACGGATCGATGAAGGCGTATCACCGGGTGGGGAACGTGCTGTTCTTAAGCGGCCACATCCCCTGGAAGGACGGCGGGCCCGTATTCACCGGGATTCTGGGCAGGGACGTGACCATCGAGCAGGGGTACGAGGCGGCCCGTCTCACCGGCATCCACTGCCTGGCCGGCATAAAACAGGCAATTGGTAATTTGGACAACATAGTGTGCATCGTCCGCTCCCTGAACTTCGTGGTCTGCACCCCCGAGTTTACCGAGGTCAACAAGGTCTCCAGCGGCGCTACCGACCTCTTCGTCGAGGTGCTGGGTCGGGAAAAAGGCCTGGGGGGCCGGGCCACCATCGGGGTGACCAGTCTGTCTTCCGGGGTCTGCTTCGAGAACTGGCTCACGGTAGAGGTCAAGGGGGAGTACATCCCCGACGAGCCGGGGTCCTGAGCCCCATAGTCAAAAGCCCTGGTTAGGCACAAAGAGGGAAGAGATTTGATCCTTAAACAGTATTACCTGGGCTGTCTTGCCCATGCCTCGTACCTGATAGGGGACGAGGGTAGCGGGACCGCTGTTGTAGTCGACCCTCAACGGGACGTGGGCCAGTACATAGAGGACGCCCGGGAGTCGGGACTCGAGGTCCGCCATGTCTTTCTAACCCACTTTCACGCCGACTTCGTGGCCGGCCACCTGGAGCTTCGCGATAGGGCAGGGGCTGCTATACATCTGGGGGCACGGGCTGAGGCCGAATACGACTTCACGCCCATGGGTGATGGATCCGTGCTGGAGTTCGGCGATGTCCTGTTGAGGGTCCTGGAGACCCCGGGCCACACCCCCGAGGGCATATCCATCCTGGTCTACGACCTGGAGAAGGACCGGGACGTTCCCCACGCCGTCCTTACCGGAGACACCCTGTTCATCGGCGACGTCGGCCGCCCAGACCTGATGGCCTCACTGGGTATCACAGCCTCTGAACTGGCCGGATTGCTATATGACTCCCTGCACCAGAAACTCCTCCCTCTGCCCGATGAGACCCTGGTCTACCCGGGCCACGGGGCCGGGTCCATGTGTGGAAAGAACCTGAGCACCGATACCGTCTCCACCATCGGGATTCAACGGCAGTACAACTACGCTTTGCAGCCGATGAGCAAAGGGGAGTTCACCGCGATGGTGACGGCGGACCAGCCTGAAGTCCCGAGATACTTTTCATACGATGCAATGCTCAATAGGCAGGAGAGGCCAACCCTTGATAAAACCCTGGAGCAGGTTGAAACGCCACTCTCCCTGGATGAGACACTCCAGAGGGCCGGGAGCGGGGCCCAGGTGTTGGACGTACGAGAACCTGCAGACTTTGCCGGCGCCCACTTAGCCGGTTCCATCAACGTCCCACTGAGCGGCCAGTTTGCCACCTGGTGCGGCACGGTCCTCAGAAGAGATGTGCCTATCGTGTTAATCGCCGAACCTGGAAGGGAGCATGAGGCCTCCTTGCGGCTGGGCCGCATTGGCTACGATCACGTCGTGGGCTTTCTGGAAGGCGGCATGCAGGTATTGGAACCTAGAACCGAACTCGTTCGCAGAACGGATCGGGTCACTGCCGCTACTCTGGCCGAGCAGCTTGACTCACCTCAGCCCCCCGTAGTCCTCGACGTTAGGACCCCTGGTGAGCGACAGCAGAAAGCTATCGCGGGGAGCCTCCACATCCCTTTGAACCATCTTTCAGAGCGTACCGCCGAGGTGCCGAGAGACAGAAGGGTGGTCGTGCACTGCGCCAGTGGCTATCGTTCTTCCATCGCCGCCAGCGTGTTGGAACGGAAAGGTTTCATGGAGATATCCGACCTCGTGGGCGGCATCGGCGCTTGGGAGGCGTCTCACCTGCCTACGGCAGCCGGTCAGGCTTAGCTTTCACGCTTCATCACCCTGCATCGGAACACCGGGCACTCCACATCCTTTGCCCCTTGTACCCAGTGGTAGAATTTGCCCTAGACTATTCACCTGCCGGAGAAGTGTCGGTTAGATGGACCAGGCCCTCCAAGACCTCAGGATATTAGACCTCACTCACTACGTGGCCGGGCCTGTTTGCACCAAAGCCCTCGCCGATTTCGGGGCCGATATCATCAAGGTGGAACGACCGGGCATCGGCGACCCGGCCCGCCACCTACCTCCCTTCCCGAACGATTCCCCTCATCCCGAGAAAAGCGGTCTGTTCCTCTACCTCAACAACAACAAGCGGGGCGTGACCCTCAACCTCAAGACCGGGGCGGGGGTCTGCATCTTCAAAGAGCTGGTCGGGTGGGCCGATGTCGTGGTGGAGAACTTCCGGCCTTCCGTCCTGCCGGGCCTGGGCCTGGGCTACGAAACCCTGAGCGCGATCAATCCAGGGCTCGTTATGACCTCCATATCCAACTTCGGCCAGACGGGCCCTTATAGAGACTTCGAGGCCACGGAAGCGGTCTATTACGCTCTGTCGGGGTTGATGTTCTCCACGGGCCGGGCCGATAGGGAGCCGATTAAGATGGGGGCTAGCGTCATCCAGTATCAAGCGGGTATCCAGGGTGCGCTGCACACCATGATAGCCCTTCGTGGCAGGGAGACCCGTGGCTCTGGCCAGCACGTAGACATCTCCATCCATCAGGTGCAGACGGGGAGCATCGACCGCGGCACGGCCATGCTTTTGGCTTATCAATACACCGGCGACGTCGTCCACAGAGGATTCCAACTCGATAGGGGCGGGGCCTCAGTCCACCTGTGTCAGGATGGCTATTTGAACATGTATCCCGAGGATGCGATTCTCCACAAATGCCTGGATATGATAGGCCGGTCAGACCTTAAATCGCACCCGCTCTTCTCCAGCCCCGAGGCCCGCAGCACTCCCGAGAGCTCCCTGGCCTTCGATGATCTGCTGGCTCCCTGGCTTCTGGAGCACACCGTTATCGAGGCCTGGGCTTCTGCTCAAGAGGCGCGAATCATGTCAGGTCCCGTGTACACCTCGGCCCAGCTGGTCACTGACCCCAACTTCTCTGCCAGGGGATTCTGGTCCCGGGTGGAGAGACCCTACACCGGCAGATCCACCATACCGGGACGACCTTTCAACCTGTATTCCTCTCCCTGGTCCCTCAGGCGTCCCGCTCCGACCCTGGGGGAGCATAATCGGGAGGTATACTCTGGCCTGCTGGGTTATAGCAGAGGGGACCTGGTTAAACTGAAGGAACTGGCGGTTATCTAATCATTCGTGCTGTAAGGAAAACGGTTTGACCGGCAACAAGCTCCCCCTCGACGGAATAAGGGTAATCGACATCACGGTGGTGTGGGCCGGGCCATACGCCACCCAGCTGCTGGCCGACTGGGGCGCGGAGGTGGTACGGGTCGAGCCCATCGATGCCTTTCAGCCCCTGTCCCGAGGACATCGTGCCAGACCCCCGAAGAAGGAGGTCATGGCCCGCAAGACCTGGGGGGTCGCCTTTCCCGATTGGGACCCCGGAGCCAGGCCCTGGAATAGGAGCCCCTCTTTTAACGTCCACGCTCGAAATAAGAAGAGCATGACCCTTAACATCTCCAGGCCTGAAGGGGCTGCCATTTTTCACAGGCTCGTCGGCGTATCCGACGTGCTCATAGAAAACAACGTCCCCACCACTGGAGAAAAACTCGGCCTATCTTACGAAATCCTCAGGAAAGTCAACCCGGCCCTGATCATGATCCGAATGCCGGGGTTCGGGTTGGAGGGGCCCTACAGGAGGTTCAGGTGCCTCGGCAGCCATATAGATGGTATCTCGGGCCACACCCAGATACGAGGTTACCCGGACCTTGGCCTGGAGTTCCAGGAGGACGTTTTCTTCAGCGATGCCGCCGGCGGGGTGAACGGCGCCCTGGCGATAATGATGGCCCTCAGGTATCGACGGCGCACGGGCCAGGGACAGCTCATCGAGCTTGCCCAGGTTGAGAACTACGCTTCCTACGTCGGCGACGTCACCATGGACTACCTGTTGAACAGTCGAGTCCAGACGACGCTCGGAAACCGGCACCGGTCCATGGCCCCTCACGGTTGCTATCCTTGCAAGGGAGATGACCAGTGGGCCGTCATGGGCATCGCTACCGAGGAGCAGTGGGCCGGACTTTGCCGGGCCATGGGCGATCCTCCCTGGACCCGGGATTCGAGGTTCGCTGATACCCTCCGCCGTTTCGATAACCAGGACGAGCTGGACCAGCTCATAAGCCGGTGGACGGAGACCCTGGACAAGAGGGTGGTGATGGAGACCCTCCAGAAGGAGGGCGTGCCCGCGGCCGCTGTCCTGGACCAGGCGGAGGTCTACCGCGACCCCCATCTCAGAGAGAGGCGGTTCTTCCAGGCTGTCTCCCACTCAGAGACGGGTACGTATGAGTTTCCATCCATCATCGCCAAGTTCTCCAGGACCCCAAACGCCATCCGGACCCCTCCTCCCCTCCTGGGCGAGCATAATGAGTACGTCTATAAAGAGGTGCTGGGCGTGTCTGATGCAGAATACCGCAAGCTTGAGGACTCAGGCCACATAGGCATGGATTACCACCCCAGCATACCGTAGCGGTTGTGTCAGGGTGGTTTTATCTGTCGTTACGTAGGCCTCTGGGTCTAGTGCTCAGTCGCAGCAATAGTTATCAACCCCACCTAAGCCGCCATGGTTCGACTAGCTCACCACGAGCGGATTGGAATCCCCGCTCATCCTGAGCCTGTCGAAGGACGAGCGGGGAACTTTGTACAGCATTTTGTTTTGTTAACAACATGACTAAACACTAGCTTTAACATTAGGTTCAGACAACGTATACTATCTCCGCTAAACCGTATACAGATAAGCGGAACCATACAGTTTTCTGGAGGTGTGAATTTGGCGTACACCGAAGATATATCCCCCACTCAATACCTCAAAGAGGACCAGGTCAAGGAAGGCTACTGGGTACAGGAGACTTTCGGGAATCTACAGGTGTGGCATCACAAGAACCAGATAGCCCTTCTGATAATAACTGACGATATCGAGGCGAAGGTGCAGGATGTGGTGGAGCAGAGGCGCAAGGAGCTTGATGAGGTATACGAGAAGACCGGATGGAGGTCGGAGCAATAACGAAAAAGTAAGGCCGACCCAACCAGGGGAAAGGGTCGTCGCCGGAGGTCTCCTTGGCGATATATGAGTATTACTGTGCCAGCTGTCGAAAGGAGTTCGAGCTCATGCGCCCGATGAGCCAGTCGGACGCCCCCGCTTCGTGTCCTTCCTGTGGGGCCAAGGGCCAGAAACTGGTGTCGGCTTCAGCTTCTAAAGTAGACTACTATGTCAGGGCTCCATCGAAGCCTCCCTTCAGACAGCATCCGCCGGCCAACAGCTAATGGGCGCGCTGGTATTCTACCTGGATATAGACAACTGTCCTTGAATTGCGGTGAACAAAACCCTGGACAGGCAGGCACATTTCAATTTGGTTATTAGATTGGCGCTAATAGAGCCGGAGTTCATATAGGAAAAGTTTTTAGCCAGCGTTGAGGCCGCCGACCTTCGATTAGCTCGAAGTCGGGTTATTCTGGGGATTTTGCCAGTCGGAGGGCACGGGCCAGAGCTGGAGAGAAGGAACAGAGGATTGTCGATGGACTTACTGTCCAAAAAGATCTACTGCACCAGGTGTAAGAAGCTGGTCAGAAGCAGCAAGCAGAGGGAGAGCGAGACTACCACTATCCTGTGCCGCAGTTGCGGTACCGCCATCTATTCCTGGGATGGGGTTAGCTGGAAGTACATCGGAGGCTGAGCTGCATGCCCAAACAGGACTACTACGAAGTCCTGGGGACTAACCAGGGTGCGGATGCCCAGGCCATAAAGACGGCCTACCGTACCATGGCTATGAAGTACCACCCCGATAGGAATCCGGGGAACTCAGAGGCCGCCGAAAAGATGAAGCAGGTGAACGAGGCCTACGCGGTACTGAGCGACGAAAAGAACCGCAGCCTCTATGATAGCTACGGCCATTCGGGCCTGGAAGGTTACACCCAGGAGGACATCTTCAGGAGCGTCGACTTCTCGATGCTCTTTCGGGAATTTGGCCTGGGTGACCTGTTCGGCGGAGTCTTCGGAGCTTCGGCCGGTCGGCGTAGCAGGTCTCGAAGAGGGTCCGACCTCAGGTACGACCTGGAGGTAACCCTGGAGGAGGTGGCCCGGGGCGTCCAGAAGACAGCCCAGATATCCAGGACGTCCAGGTGCCCGGGATGCAGTGGCACAGGGGCCGAGGTCGGAGGCCGCATCGAGTGTAGTACGTGCCGGGGGACTGGACAGTCGGTGAGGCAGGAGATAGTGGACTTCGGGGTGGTCAGGCAGATCACCACCTGTGCCACCTGTGGGGGTACGGGGGCCATCATCACGGGCCCGTGTAAGACTTGCGATGGGATTGGGAGAATCCGGGAGACGGTAGAGATCAAGGTCGACATTCCTGCCGGTGCCGACACCGGATACGCAATCAAAATGACAGGTGAGGGCGAGGGAGGTGAGAGCCTGCCCGGGGACCTGTATATTGTGGTCAACGTCCTGCAACACCCCGTCTTCGAACGTCAGGGGGACGACATATTTCTCAGGCAGGAAATAGACATCACAACCCTGGCCCTGGGAGGTAGGGTCCAGGTCCCGAGCCTGAACGGTGATGTCGACATCGATGTGCCTGAGGGCACTCAACCTGGGACTGTAGTTAAGATACCTGGAGGCGGGTTGCCCCGCTCTGACGGGTATGGAACGGGGGACCAGTACGTTGTGGTCAAGGTGGTCACCCCCACGGGCCTCAGTCGAAGCGAGAAGGAGTTGCTAGAGAGGTTTCAGAAACTGAGGAGGCGATCGGAACACGATGGCGATGAACAAGATTGAGGAAGTTGAGCCTTATCAGGCCAAGGTGAGCAAAGAGACCCTGAAGAAGTGGAACGGCACAGTTCGAGTCTGGAGCGAGCCCATGAGCGCCGTGGAGGGCTCCAAGGTGTTGGACGAGATCCAGGACACCATCGACGTCACCGTATTTGAAGAGCAGAAGGATGTATACGGCTCTTTATCCCAGAGGGCCCACATACGCTACGGCGACGGCAAAGAGGGCTGGGTCCTCTGGGACGCCATAGCCACCGGATAACCCGTTGTCTGGGATGTTGTTTTGAGACGGCCCCATTCAGTTCCTTATCAACCCTGGCTCAATCTTTATGGCGCCCGCGGCAACCAGCACAGGGAATTGCTACTTAAAGTAGGGGACTATCTCCTCCACTAGCCGCTCCACCTGTCCCATGACCTCGGCATCGGGGACCAGGGCGTTGAATATGAAATGGGTGATCCCCGCATCCACGAACCTCTCGACCGTTCGCATGCAGTCCCCGGCCGTGCCGAAGGCATATCTGTCATCGTCGGCCAGGGTCAAAGCGAACCCCCTGCGCCTGTTCAGCACCTCCTCGCCGGTCCGTCGGGCCTCCTCCCGGCTATCGCCGATGCGGTAGAACAGGTGGACCGCCTTGGTCATGCCGGTGGTGTCTCTCTGGTACGCCTCTCCGTACCGCTGTATCCGGTCCCAAAGCGCGCCATACTCCTCAGGATTCACGCCTACCGGCACAAACCCATCGCACCAGTGGGCCGCTCTCCGAAGCATCCCATCAGAGGCGCCTCCGGCCCATATAGGTGGATGGGGCCGTTGGGCTGGGCGGGGCTCCATCACGATGTCCTGGAAGCTGTAGAACCTGCCCTGGTGGCTAACCGGGGCCCCGGTCCACAGCTTGGTCATGATCTCCAGGGCCTCGTCGGTGCGGGCGCCCCGCTCCCTCATGCTCACTCCGCAGGCCTGGAAAGAGGCCGGGTTGGAGTCGGGAGGGCCTCCTACCCCGATCCCCAGCACCACTCTTCCGCCCGAGAGCAGGTCCAGGGTCGACACCTCCTTTGCTAGTACGACTGGATTTCTCAAAGGAAGCAGCACAACGCTTGCCCCTACGGTGATATTCCGGGTGTGATGTACGAATCCGCTCATGCCCATCAGGATGTCCAGGGCAGGGACCTCGTTTACCAGGCCCTCGGGCAGCCAGACGGAGTCCAGACCCATCTCCTCAGCGAGCCTGGCAAACTCGGGAATAGGGACCAGGTCGTATAGCCTGCTGTAGTGGAACCCGATCTTAATATCGGCCATGCAAAACCTACTTACCCCCCGTAGACTTGAACCAGAGCAGACGCGACCTTAATCCTGGAGGCTGGGAAAGTCAATTCTCCTCCTCCAAGGCTCTTGCCTGAGATACACGTGGGGGCTATATTTAACTCCTGTGGTCCCAGTTCAGCTGGAACCGCCAGGCCAAGCTTACGGATGAATACTAATCTCGCTAACTCACAGGCCCTGGGCCGTGTAAAAGTATTGGACCTTACCCACTACGTGGCCGGGCCCTTCTGCACCAGGCTGCTGGCCGACTACGGGGCCGAGGTGATCAAGGTTGAGAGGCCCGGCCAGGGAGACCCGGGGCGGAGGATGGGGCCCTTTCTCCGGGACCACCCCCATGCAGAGAAGAGCGGCGCTTTCCTGCATCTGAACCATAACAAGGTTGGAATCACCCTCAACCTCAAGGCTGCCGCAGGGGCTAGGATCTTCGGAGAGCTGGTAAAGTGGGCCGATGTGGTTGTGGAAAATTTCCGGCCCGGGGTGATGGACCGGCTGGGCCTTACGTACTCCCGATTGACCCGGCTAAAGCCGGGCCTGGTCATGACCTCCATCTCCAACTTCGGCCAGACGGGACCGTATCGGGACTACAAGGCCACCGAGATAATCGAATATGCCATAGGTGGGCCGATGCTCTTCACCGGCACCTCGGGACGCGAGCCGGTGAAGCTGGGTGCTAATGTCGGCCTCTTCCTAGCCGGCCAGATGGCGGCCGTTGCCACCCTCATGGCGGTGTATAGAAATCAGCGAGACGCCCGTGGCGACCATATCGACATATCCATCATGGAGACTCAGGCCGGCTCCGTTGACCGGCAGACGGCTATGCTGGTGAATCATCAGTACACCGGCAACCGCTTCTCCCGCCTCGAGACCCAGGGATCGTATCTGGGCACCATCTACCCATGCAAGGACGGCTACATCGACGTTCGGGCCAGGGAGCGGATGCCCAGGCTGATAGCGATGATGGATGGCGCTGAGCCGTTGCGGGGACCCTTGGCCGTCGTCTCCGAGACATCAGAAGATCGGGTCAAGGTAGAGGCCCTGGAAAGGAGGCTCCTGGACTGGCTGAGTCAGCGCACCCAGCGGGAGATATGGGCCAAGACTCAGGAGCACAGGGTCCTGACCGCGCCCCTATACGACTCGTCGGGCGTACTGGAAGACCCTCACTTCCGGATAAGGGGTCTCTGGACCAAGGTGGAGAGTGGGGATTCAGGCCTTCTGGAATACCCGGGGCGTCAGATCCTGATGGGTGCCACCCCGTGGCGAGTAAGAAGGCCCGCGCCCACCCTGGGCCAGCACAACACGGATATCTATTGCGGTCTGCTGGGATACAGCCCCAGTGACCTGAGCCGCCTGCGTCAGATGGACGTAATCTAATGGGAAATTTACCTCTGGAGGGCGTGCGAGTCGTGGATCAGACCCTGGTTTGGGTGGGCCCCTTCTGCGCCCAGCTTCTGGCCGATTGGGGGGCCGAGGTCATTCGCGTCGAACCCCTGCAGGTCTTCCAGCCCATGACCCGGGCTCCAGGCGTTCGTCCTATCAAGAGAGGCATTACCGACTACACCAACGATTACCCTGGCGGCGATCCGGGAGACCGCCACTGGAATCGCAACGTCCTCTTCCAACTCCATGGCAGGAACAAGCTGAGTATGACCTCTAACCTTCCCAACCCCGACTGCATGGAAACGTTTCTCCGGCTGGTCAGTATTTCTGACGTGGTGATCGAGAACAACGTGCCGCAGACCTACGACAAGCTGGGGGTGACTTACGGGATGCTAAAGGAGGTCAGGCCCGACGTCATACTGGCCCGGGTGCCGGCCTTCGGCCTCAGCGGCCCATACGCCAACTACCGGGCCTTCGGGTCCCACATGGAATCGGTGGCGGGCCATACCTGGATTCGGGGGTACAGGGACGCGCCCCCTTATACCAAGGGTACTACCTACCTGAGCGATGCCATCGGGGGAGTCACCGCTGCGTTCGCTATCGTCGCGGCCTTGTATCACCGAAGAAATACCGGAGAGGGCCAGCTGATAGAGGTCCCGACAGCGGAGGCGACGGTCTCCTATGTCGGAGAAGCGATAATGGACTACGTCATGAATCGACGGGTCCAGGGGCCCCTGGGCAACGGCCATCCGTCCCGTGCGCCCCAGGGATGCTATCCTTGCAAGGGTCGGGACAACTGGCTGGTCATATCGATAGGGACCGACGAGGAGTGGGAAAGCCTGCGCCAGGTCATGGGCGATCCGGAATGGGCCCGGGACCCGGCCCTGGCCACGGTGCTGGGCAGATACCGACTCCAGGACGAGATAGACAGCCACCTGGCGGAGTGGACCACGGATCGGGACCACATCCAGCTCATGCACCTGTTGCAGGCAAATGGGGTTCCAGCGGCCCCGGTTTACGACCAGGGGGAGCTCTTCGCGGACCCACAGATGCGCTCTCGGGGCTATTTCGAGGAGCTTACCCAGCCGGCCACCGGCACACACCTGTATCCCGGCATGATGTGGAAGATGGCCGAGACCCCCAACCGCATCCGTTTTCCATCTCCCATGCTGGGAGAGCACAACGAGTGGGCCTATAAGGAGCTTCTGGGGACTACCGAACAGGAGTATAGGCGGCTGGAGGATGCCGGGCACATCGGCATGGACTATCCTGACAATCTCGGATAGCTGCCGTAGCTCGGACAACGTTGCCCGCATGGAAGAGTGCCAAAAGGCCTCGATCCGGAGGGGTCCGTTATCTGAATGAACGGAGGCCGAGGTCGGAGGACTTATGGTTGATAGCAGTCCCTGGAACCAAATTTGCAGGCCGTTAAAGAAGCTTCTTGAAAAGGGAAGTGTCCCGACGCCGAGTCCCGAGTATCGGGACGAGTCGGGACCGGGGGTTTGGGGGCTTGTCCTGAATCTATTGAAAGGTGTCCCCCACTCCCATTCGGGGGGATTCCATCCCGATGAGTCGGGATGGTGGCGGGTATGTCCCGACTAGTCGGGACCATATTTATTTTCTCCCCCTCTCCCTCCCAAGCATGCCCTGAGCTTGCCGAAGGGGGAGAGGGGGACAGAGGGGGTGAGGGTTTCTACACCACCTCTGGTAAAGCCTATAGGGAGACGACCTGACCTAAGACTGCGAGAGTGCAGGAAGGACTTGCCATGCTGGACCTGATCGTTAGAGGGGGACGAGTTGTGGCCCCGTGGGGCGTCGGGGAGTGGGACATCGCGGTGAAGGGGGAGCAGATCGTGGCCGTTGCCCAGCCCGGCATCCTGACCCAGGATGTGGCCCGGGTCATAGACGCGGCCGGCAAGATAGTCGTGCCCGGGGGAGTCGAGCCCCACACCCACTGCTCATGGATGATTCCCACCGCCGCCGAGGAGAAGCTGTATACCGGGGGACCCGAGGAGGTAAGCCGCGCTTGCCTCTTCGGGGGCACCACCACCCTTGTAGACTTCGCTTACTGGGAGCCTGGAGAGGACCTGTTCCAGACCCTGGAAGGCAAGGAGAAGATTTTCAAGGGCAACAGCTATGCCGATTACTCCTACCACTGCGCCCTCTACTCCACCAAGGGAGACCTACCCTTCGGGGTCATGGAGCAGATCAAGGAGGTCATAGAGGCGGGATACCCCAGCTTTAAGGTATGGACGACCAACACCACGCCCGATCGCCCTCGACAGATGACGGACATCGGTCACCTGGCCGAGATGATGGGGCATGTGGCCGCCAACAACGGCATCATGGCCGTCCATGCCGAGGACGAAGACATCGTCATGTTCATGTATAAGAAGCTGAAGCATGAGGGGCGAGTCCAGCGAAAGTACATGCACCACGTCCACAACAACATGTCGGAGGACATCTCCTTCAGACGGGTCATCCGCCTGGCCGAGTGGATGGGGAGCGCCCTGTATCTGGTCCACGTGAGCGCCCGTGAGGGGGTCGAGGCTATCTCCGAGGCCCGAGGCAAGGGCCTGCCCATCTATGGCGAGACCCTCCATCACTACGCCTCCTTCACCCACGAGGACTATGAGAAGCCCGAGGGTGCTATCTACCACACCTACCCTTCCCTGAAGTCGGAGGAAGACCGCAAGGCCCTGTGGAACGGCCTGTTGGGGGGCGCCCTTTCCACCCTAGCCACCGACGAGCTGTTCACCTCGAAGGCTAACAAGATGAGGGGCGAGACCATAGGGGATACCACCGGGGGCAGCGAGGGTGTCGAGGCCCGCATGGGCATCGCCTACACCGAGGGCGTGGTGAAGCTGGGAATGTCCCTGGAACGGTTCGTCGCGATCACCTCCACCAACGCTGCCAGGATTCTGGGCCTGTATCCCAGAAAGGGGGCCATAGCCCCCGGCAGCGACGCCGATCTAGCCCTGATAGACCCCGGCATCAAGAAGCGTTTGGAGCTGTCCGATTTCCACGGAAGCGATTACAGCCCCTGGGAGGGATGGGAGGTCCAGGGCTGGCCCGTCATGACCATCCTTCGAGGCGAGGTGGTGGTGGAGAATGGCAGGCTCCTGGGGAAGCTGGGCGATGGCAAGCTGTTGCCTCGTAAGATCGACTCGGGTGTTCTCGCCCGGCCCATGTGCTAGCATCATTCTGAAGGAGGGTGTATGCCTCGCTTGAATCTTGCCCTGTTTTTATCCCTGGCTTTATTCTTCCTCGCTGCTTTCGCCTTATCACACTTCACCGCCGGCGAGGCAGCAGCCCAAACGGATGAATGTAATGGAGCTTCCATCCGTATAGAGGGCGGTGAGCCGTCACCCTTCATCCTCCCAATACTCGATGACAACACGCTGCGAGTAGAACCTGACGGTTTTATTCGCATAAGCGTCGAAGACCCGAATCCACCCCCTCAGCGGCGAGAGGTAAGGCTTACGGTAGTAGGGTTCGGCTTCGATCTCGGCGAGATTACTCGTGATATAGACCCAACGCCCGGCTCGGCCCCTGTCGAGATTGACTTGGACGATGAACTCCCTTCGAATATTCGGGGCCTCTATAAAGTAGAAGGCACGTTGATCGATGATGGTATCGAGATATGCACGGTGGAATTCGATTTACGGGTCGGGGGCTTTGGCGGCGTGATCGCTACCGCCTCTACGGCGACCGCAGCGGTAGCTGGAGCGGGAGCGCTTGCCAGTTCAGCACTTGCGTCCAACGGGATGAATGCCAAGCTAAAGCTAAAGGTTCAGCTGAGACGCAGACGGCCTAGAGGGTTGGGAAGGTTCCTACCCATGCCCGCATGGAAACGGACTATATTCAGCACCTTCATAGGAGCCATGACCGGTTTGGCCCTAACAGTTGTGCTGCAGCAGGCAGGAGTAACCCCGATGTCGGTGCTAGCCGGGGTCAGGGGTCTCATTGTCGGAGGCGGCATGACCTTTGGAGTCGGCTACTCACTGGGTGTGCTGAGAACGTATTTGAAGCCGCCTGAAATACCCGAAGAGCCGGCTGAATAGTGGCTTGGGTCATTGGTGCTGAAACAGATCGTTCAGCAGACGACCTCTCAAGGCGTAAATCGTGACCCGGGCATCAGGGCCTTTGGCTGAATCACCCTTGCCTAGGCGAAAATCGACAATCGGCAGGGAATCAATTGGTGTCTGTATGACAGAGGGGAGACCAATCTTTGAGTTCCACAAAAAATAGCGATAGTCCTAATGAAGGGCCGATAGGAGCCCTTGCCCTGATCGGCATCGATGTCGAAGACCTAGACCGCTCGGACCGGTTCTGGTCGGCTGTCCTGGGCCTGAAAGAGGCTGAGAGAGACGGCCCGTACATCTTCTATGAAAAACAAAAGGGCGGTCCGATCATATACCTGCAGAAGGTCCCGGAGAAGAAGACGAGCAAGACTCGAGTCCACCTGGATATCGACGTGACGGATGTAGACGTGGCCCTCAAGCGAGTTGAGGCCCTGGGCGGCCGAAAGCTGGCGGTTGTGGAGGAATCTGGTCTGCGGTGGGTGGTGGTCGCCGATCTCGATGGCAACGAGTTCTGTTTGGTGCCAAACCCCGCTTAGTCCCGGGTCTCGGGAGCAGGGGCCGGAACCCACCTCCTGCTCATCTACTTCATCACTTTGGCGCGCGCTTGGGGTGGGGAGGCCAGGGCTTGCTCTTTGGCCAGCAGAAGCTCCTTGCGATTCAACCCCCACCGGTATCCGCCCAGGCCCCCGTCCTTGCGCACCACACGATGACATGGCACCACAAGCGAGACAGGGTTGGTAGCGCAGGCCCTCGCAACGGCCCTATTGGCCTTGGGCCGGC
This sequence comes from Chloroflexota bacterium, assembly GCA_022566235.1. Taxonomy (GTDB): domain Bacteria; phylum Chloroflexota; class Dehalococcoidia; order Plut-88900; family Plut-88900; genus JACZVB01. The sequence continues at coordinate 4,809 of JADFJI010000001.1, read as the reverse complement.
CCAGGGCTTCCGCCACTTCCTGATAGGTGCGTGTCTGCCCGTAGGGGATTGACCTGAGATGCTCCCAGACCAACCGCTGAAAGGCGGTGGCTCTAATGTCCAGGGGAAGGCCCAGGTCGGGCAGCTCGCCACGCAGGTAGCCCAGCAGGGTCTCGACCCACTCCTTGAGGTTTGCCGGGTCGCTATAAAGCTCTGCGGCGGGGTATTCAGCCCTCAGGTCGGCCTCGAGCTCCGAGTCCCGGTCGCCTAATTTAACGGCACATACACCTCGATTCGTAGCCGCAACGAGGAGGCGTCCCATCGGCGAGTCCACCAGGGTGTAGGCGATCCTTGCCCCTCGCCCTCCGCGCCCATAAGAGGCGGGGGTCATGCCCAGATGGGCCGACGAGTGCTCATAGAGACGGCTGCTTGACCCATAACCGGCTTCGTAGAGCGCAGCGGTTACGTTCCCTCCTTCTTTCAGCCGCACCCTGAACCGATCGCGGCGGCAGGCATCGGCGTATTGGCGCGGTGTAACCCCTATCAGGCGCTTAAAGACCCGCTGCAGGTGGCCGGGACTAACATTCATCTGCACCGCGAGTTGGGCAAGCCTGGGGGTCTCCTCCTGCAAATGTTGGATGTACCGGCAGGCTTTGAGCACCATCTCTATCTGTGGCTGATCAGGGCTTCCCTGGTCGGGTCGGCAGCGGCGGCAGGGCCGGTACCCCTCCAGCTCGGCGGCCTCGGGCCCCGAGAAAAAAGCAGCTTTGGCCCGCTGGGGACGGCGACTGGGACAGATGGGGCGGCAGTAGATCATGGTAGACGAGACCCCGTAGACGAAAAAGCCATCGAAGCTGCGGTCTCGGGTCAGAACCGCCTGCCAGTAGCGGCTCTCCTCGGAAACACTGGGCGTTGTGGATCTATCGATAAGTGTCGTCATCTATTTTGCTTTCTGTATTACCAGTTCTTGGGAAAGAAGCCCTATAGCACTGCTATTAGAATACAGCCTTGAAAAAGGGTAATCTATCCGAAACCGGCCTTCAAACTACGACGCCTCAGGAGTGGGGCCCCCTGCCTTGCCGCATCAGTATGAGATGCTGGAGAGCCGGTTGGCCCCAGTGAGGTTGGTGGCGCCATACAGGTAGCGCAGGGGCAATGATAAGGGGCCCGAGGCCTCCATCTCCGGATCGTTTATCTTCCTTCCCCCTAAAAGCCTTTTCACCGGTGGAAGGGCGATGGACTCCATGTAGTTTCCCGCACAAACCACGGCGTCTACCTCGGATGGAAAATAGATTATCCCGGAGTCGTCCTGGGTGAGGGACATCTCCGAGTTGATGACGGTGGTCTTGATCCCCACCTGTTCGCACCTGCGGGCCAGCATCATGGTATCCATACCCGGGTTCCCCGACCCGGCCCACGTGAGTACCAGCCCCTCGATGCCCATCATTTGAAGAAGCTTGGCGGCGTATCTGGTGGTCCGCTCCTTGTCCTCCAATGATATGACCTGGGACCGAAGGAGTAGCATCCCGAAGAAATTGACCTCCCGGTTGTGCCTGCCGTATAGCAGCTGAGTGACCGGATGGTTTTGAAAGAAATAGGTGGATTCCCTGCCGCACGCGGGCGAGTTATAAGGATTGTACAGGCAGCCGTCCATTAGCTCGTTGGGGTGAAGGAAGGTGGGCTGCCAGCCCAGGGCCTGGCCATACAGACGGTGGAGTATGAGCTGGGATGAACAGGCTACCTTTGGTAGACTGTCATCCGCCGGTCCCAGTTCGTATGTCGAGACCTCATCGGGGGTCAACTTGCTGGTAGACTCGGCCAGGTATTCCGCCACCCGGAATCCCGCCGCCCGGGCGCTTATGTTGTGCTCCTGGACGTGGGGAGGGCCCCAGGCATGATTGGTCGTAACCTGGCCCCTGGCCTCGGGCCTGCTATCGGCAAGGCAGGGCTTCAGCTCTATTACCAGGATCAGATGGTTCGAGAAGAGGTTATAGTCGGCGCCGGGGCCTGACATATCCAGGACGGCGTCTCGCCAGTAGACGGGCTCATCGGGCACGGGCTCGCTGGTGACCATGACGACGAGATTGGCCAGCCGGTTGGTCCGGCCCTGGCCGACGGTCACGGGTGGTCCCAGGACCCCCGGAAATACGGCCCCCGGGCCGGAGACCTTGTATCGAGGTTCCACCGCATCCAGCACGTTGATAAGGCGGGCCGACTCTCCAGGCCGTACCAGGTGCACCCCCGCTCCGGCGAATCGATGACCCTCGGTGACCAGCTCGACTACTTTTGACCTATCGACATGGAGGACCCCGTGGGACAGGCTGGTGGCATCGGAGAAGACCACGTCACGGACTCGGAAGGTTGCCATCTCCAGCTTCACTGGATGTTTCTCTCTGCCATTACCGCGAATTCGGCTCAGTAGATGACGCCGGCCAGGTTGGAGTATCCCAGAGGGCTCACCGAGTCGTACATGTACCTTACCGATAGGGAGAGGGGCCCCGATGCGTCTACGTGGGGAACTGAAAGAGTAGTCCCGCCCAGCACGGTCTGGGGTTTTTCTAATGTCACCGGCGCCTCGAAATTGCCGGTGCTGACGATGGCATCGGCCTCGGGAACATAGTGAACGAAGCCCGGGTCGTCGGGGGTCTTAGCCATCTCGGGGCTCAGCATGGTGGTCTTTATTCCCGCCTGCTCAAACTTCTGGCACATCATCATCACGTCTATACCCGATTGGCCGTCCCCGATCCAGGTCATCACTGCCCCATCCACATCCAGCATCCTGAGTAGTTTGGTGGCGAATCCTCCGATACGCTCCTTCTCCATCAAACTCATTGGGCCGTAGTACCAGACCAGCACCCCTATGAAGTCGATCTCCTTGCCGTGACGCTGGTAGAGGTCCGCCACTATGGGATTGTTTTGGTAGACATAAGAGCAGTCCCGGGAACTGGCCGGACCCATGAAGCTGCTGAATACGGCCCCGTCCATCATCTCGTTAGGGTGAAGGAAGGTGGGTTGCCAGCCCATCTTTTCCCCGTACAGCCACCGGTCCCGATGTAGCTGGCATATGTAGGCGACTCTGGGCAGGGAAGTCGAGGGCGGCTCCAGGTGGAAGGTTTTGACCCTGGCCGGCACCGACTCCCCGGTGGCCGAGGCCAGGTGTTCCGCCACCCGGAAGCCCGCGGCCCGGGCCGCCCTGTTGTAATCCTGGGCATAGGCAGAGCCGTCTATAACATCGATCCTCTCCAGCCGCTCCCGCTCTTCGGGTGAGAAGTCCTCCCTGCCCTTCAACTGGAGCACCAGGTTTACTGTGGAGGAGAAGGGGGTGTACCGGGCCCCTACGCCCCACATATCTATTATTCCATCTCGCCAGTGGATGGCCTCACCCGGGGCCGGGGGGCCTGTGGTGATTAGGGCCATGCCCTTCAGGGTGTGGTCCTTGCCCTCCCCTACCGTGGTAGGAGGCCCGATCACCCCCGGGAACACCGTGCCGGGGCCCGACACCTTACGCCTCGGCTCGATTACGTCCAGGATGTTGATGATTCGGGTCTCATCCCCAGGTCGGGCCACGTCCATCTCGACGCTGGAGAAGTGGCTGTCCTGCAATACGATATCGCGGACCTCTTCCCGGGATACGTACAGAACTCCGTCGGACAGATGGGTCGAATCCGAGAAGACAATATCCTTTACGGCGAACTCGGCAAGCTCCAGCCTCATGTTAAATTCTCCTTGAAGGCCGCTCCTTCTAGTGATGCCTAGGTTGGGTTGTGTGTGAAAATAACCCGCTCATATTGAACTAGCCTGTACTGAGCTAGTCGAAGGGAGCTTGTCCCGAGTATCGGGACTTGTCGAATGGAGCTAGTCGCAGGTCGGGGTGGCCAATACCCGCAATGCTTTTGGGTCAAAGGTCGTTATTGGACGGGTTAAGGTGCCGTGAGGCGAGCAATATCTGCAACACAGACGGAAGAAGCTCTATTCCAAACCAATCCCCTTGCTCCCTGTACCACGGGCCAGCTACCGAGCTTACAATTCCTTGATGGTCTCGATCGGTATACCTAGTCAGCCCACTCCTGTAAAGCCCATTGTAGCAACTTAGTCTCGCGGTCCTCGATTGCACGCCGTCGCCACCTAGGGAGTCTATCCACCACCTCCTGGGCCGCTAGGAGACCCGTCTTCGCATACTCGCCTGCCTTTGCTTTGGGAGGCTTTGCACCTAACTTAGAGTTCAGTTTCGGCGGTAGCATAAGTAAATTGCCGAGCCAATGGACACACTTAGATTCCGAACTCTGTGGGAGGATGTGTTCGATGGAATCAGCAGCGCTAGCCTCCCAAATACGGTTCCACTGTTCGTTATTGAAGCCCTGTCCGGCCTCTCCAGCTAAATGCTCCTCATACCTAAAGAGAAAATAACGAAGCTGTTGTTGCCAGTCTGAATAGCAATTACGTTTGCGCATATTCTTTACGGCCCCATCAATAGGGAACTCAGCTCCTATTTCGGATAGTTCCTCCAGAATCTTACTGACAGAGATATTCTTATTAACAATTCGCCAGGCGAGCCTAACGTATTCGCCTACAGCCGTTCGAGCATCCTTGTCAAACATGCCATATATGCGGAAGGTCACGTTTTCCCAACGACGCAATATTTTGCCTTTTTCATTCTTGCTGAGGTCTTGGCGGAGATGGACGGCAGTGGCCACTAATCTGGCTTGCCCTATCCGTGTTACGGCGTTATTCCGATGGTCGGAGATCAGCTTATCAACTGCTTCGGTTACTGCCTTTAGCCACTTCGTTGTCTTAATAACCCTCGCTGGTCCGCCCCTCTACCCTCCCGGT
>JADFJI010000151.1 GCA_022566235.1 Chloroflexota bacterium | reverse complement strand
TAGTCATCAACAGGGTCTGACGTCGGGGAATACAAGCCATCTTGTTCGAGGACTCGACGTGCGGATATGTAAAATATCGGCCACACTTCCGTATTCTGGAGATGCCACCAAGAACTTACAAAGAATGGAGTACGGGCAGGCTGGATTAAACGTTTCTGAACTTGGCCTGACTCTACTGTGTTTCTTAGGAAGTCGAAGAACTTTCGCATTTTCCAACGTCCATTATCAGTGTCATTAGGCGCATTGAGAACTGACCGAAGCTCTTCAGTGAGTGCCTGAGAATCCGGTATGTTTTTCACTAGCATATTCAGAAACATAGCACCAGACATACCCTTTAAGCCAAATGCGTTCCAAGAGGTTCTGGTCTTGGCATCGAACGTCGCTCGTACTTCCTCAATTTGTATTTGCTGGGCTAAGAAGCGGTTCAAAAGATTAAGCATTTCGCTTTGGATTACTAATCTACGTTCGTCGAGTTCCTTATTTTGTACAATCCAGTTAGCATCAGCCATCATTTCATCATGGACGAGCCGCCAACGATCAACTTGAGCATCTGTCAGATTGCTAGTCATGACCTTCCCCGTAGGTGAGATTAAGCATCATTTACATCGGGTGATAACCCGCGATCTCGCATAGAACAAAACCAGCATGCCACCTAGAGTTATCAACGGCAACCGCGAATAACTCATCCGAACATTTTTGAGTTGGATTGAACCCCTTTTCTAGCTGCTACCCCAGGCCGTAGAGCTCGATGGCGTTGGCCCCCAGTATCATGTCCCTGGCCTCATCGGACAGCGAACGGATATTTTCCTTCAGCTCCCCAAGAGCCCCCACATCGCCTTCGGTATGTGGGTAATCGGAGCCCCAGAGAAACCGGTCCTGGCCCACGCATTCCACCGTGTGGGCCGCGGTGCTCTCGTCCGGGTCTAACACTATCCAGCACTGTCGCCTAAAATATTCGCTGGGCCTCATCTTCATCGGGGTGGTGAACCCCACCTTGTTGAACAGGCTGTCCATCCTATCCAGCCAGTATGGGAGCCATCCGGCCCCGGTCTCCACCACCACCAGTTTAAGGGTGGGAAACCTGTCGAACAGGCCCCCCTGGAACAGGCTGGTGAAGGCCATCAGCACGTCGCCCATGTCCGTGACCAGGAACCACCAGAAGGGCGATTCATAAGACTTGGGATAAAGGTTGCCGCCTGCTCCGTTCACATTACCCGTGACGTGGAGGCTGACCGGAATCCCCATCTGCTGGGCCTCGGCCCAGAACGGGTCGTAATGCGGCTCGCCGTAGGGGGGGCCATTGAAGGGAACAACCGGCGGATAGGCCCCTTTCATGCCCAGATCGGCGGTGCGCTTCAACTCCTTCACCCCCTCCTTCACATCGAGTAGAGAGATGTGGGCCACGGCCAACAGGCGGTCCGGGTAGTCGGCGCAGAAGTCGTGTAACCAGTTGTTGTAGGCCCGGGTGTACGCAGCCGCAAGCTCGGGGTCCCGGCAGTCCTGGGTCCAGTCCAACCCGAGCGATGGGTACAGGAGCGTTGCATCGACCCCCTCGCGGTCCAGCCACCTGGCACGCTCGTGGGGGTCCCTGGCCGGAGGAGCCATCTCTCTGGCCTCATCGTAAGGCACCGCCCCTGGGGTCAGGAAGTGCTCCAGGTCATTGCGCCCCGAGCCCGCGATGTTGGACAGCATCCCACCCCTGACACCCGTGGCCGGCTTGCCATCGACCTCCAGGTACTCCAGCCCCTGGTCGTCCTTCTTTATGCACATGGCCCGGCCCCGATACCGGGGCTCCAAATAGTTGGCCCACAGGTCGCCGGGCTCGAGGATGTGGCTGTCGGCGTCTATCACCCTGCTGGTCATGAGGCACCCCTCCTGAGAATTTCGAGTCCCTCCTTAGAGGCCCCCACCGGAGAGACCCGAGAGTCTGTTGGTTGAAGCCTATGGTAGGAATCTCCCCACTGGTTGTCAACGCCAGATACAACTTCTCCATTGGGGAAGCGCAGAGGGTCAGAGCTCCCGCTCGTGGTGAGCTTGCCCCGATACTCGGGACTTGTCGAACCATGCCGCTGGTCTGGGACCTGTCCTGCCTGTCCTGACCCTTCTCGAAGCGGAAACCCACCAGAATTGTCTCATTTCGTTCTCCCTTGCAGGGGATGTCCTAGGCCGTCTAATAAGCCCAATAAAGTGGGAAATGCAGAGGGGCAGAGCCCCTTTGCCGGGGGTTTGGGGGACACCCCCAAACCCAATTTCTTCCCCCTTCCTGGCCAGGAAGGGGGGCAGGGGGATGGTCGAAACTGTCATTAAACACTCGCATAAGGCACAAATGTACCGACGGCCATGCAGGGTCTTTTTCGTTTCGGCCCCGGGCGCGACGATCGGAGACATACTAGCGGAGCACACGCCAGTCGCGCAACCTGGGAATGATCCAGTCTGCCAATTTGGAGTGGCCCTTTCCCTTTTGTGCATCATCCACATTCCCATATAATGTTTGAAGGCAAATATCACCGTTTCGTGCTGCCGCATTCCATTGGTGTGCAGCGAAGAAACAAGATAGGTTCAGGGAATGCCTCAAACGCTCTTGAAATGCACCAGGTGCCGGGCCTCCTATCCCCTGGATATGGCTGCTTTGCGATGTGGTGAGTGCAAATCGCCGCTGATCGTAGAATACCCCCTGGGGGGCCAGGCCCGAGCCGGGCCCCAGCCACCCGGCTGGGTCGGGAGCCCCATACCATTGCCCATTCGCTATCCCAGCTCCTTCGTATCACTGGGCGAGGGCAACACTCCCTGCGTAGCGTTGTCCGCGGTGGGCGAGATTCTCGGGCTGGCGAAGTTGCACGCCAAGCTGGAGTTCATAAACCCGACCGGCTCTTTCAAGGACCGGGGCACCGCCATCATGCTATCCATGGCGAAAGAGCTGGGGGTGGATGAGATCGTGGAGGACTCCTCGGGAAACGCCGGGGCATCCATCGCCGCCTATGCCGCTCGGAGCGGGATCAAGGCCCACATCTTCGTGCCGGCCAGCGCCCCGGCGGCCAAGATCCAGCAGATCAGGGTTTACGGTGCCGAGACCCACCTGATAGAAGGCCCCAGGGAAGCGGCCTCCCAGGCTGCAGAGGAATTCTGTAGCGAGAACTCACTGGTGTACGCATCTCACAATCTGAGCCCCTACTTCATCGAGGGGACCAAGGCCTTTGCCTATGAGGTCTCGGCCCAGTTCGGGCCCGATCTCCCGCAACACATGGTCATGCCCGTGGGCAACGGCTCCCTTTTCATAGGCACCTGGAAGGGCTTTCAGGAGCTGCAAATGGCGGGGCGGGTCGCCACCCTTCCTAGGCTTCACCCGGTACAGGCTGAGGCCGTAATGCCCATCGTAGCGGCCTGCCAGGAAATCGATTGGGCCCCAGGCCCGGGGGCCCGGACCATCGCCGGGGGTATCTCCGTGGGCGACCCTCCCAGAAAGCAAGAGGTGCTGCATGTCCTTCGGTCCACTCAGGGTACAGCCGTGGCCGTCGCCGACCCTGCGATCCTGCGATGGCAGAGGTTGCTGGCCGAGAGGGAAGGGGTCTACTGCGAGCCCACCTCTGCCGCCGCCTTCGCCGGACTCGAGGCGCTGATGGAGACGGGCGCCATCCAGAAGGGTGACACGGTGCTGATCCCGGTAACCGGTTTCGGCCTTAAGGACGTGCCTCCCTTATAGGCTGCTGATCTGGTGTATTATGGCCTCCCAAAGTCAGGGACATGACATAACCCTCGAGCGACGGGAACTCAGGACTGAACAGGAGAGAAGAATGCCCCCAGGAACACGCACGTCTATCGCGCCATACAAGGTATACCCCCTCTGGGAGGTGCTGAGGCAGACCGCCAGCCGCCTGCCCCAGAAGGTAGCGGTGATCGACGGCGAGCGTGAGTTCACCTTCAGCCAGCTCGATGAGAAGAGCGACAGGCTCGCCGCGGCCCTGGCGGGTTTAGGGGTGGAGAAAGCCGACCGCGTGGGCCTTTTCGCCCCCAACTGCGCCGAGTTCATCATCGGTTTCTTCGGGATAATCAAGACCGGAGCCACGGTCACTCCGGTAAACGCAGCATATCGTGAAAGGGAGCTGGCCCACCAGCTTGGAAACGCCGGGGCGAAGGTGATTATCGCGCACCAGGCATTGCTTCCCGTGGTCCAGGCCGCCAGAAGCGAGCTCCCGGAGCTCGAGACCGTGATCGTCATCGGCGAGGCCAGCGGCGTCGACCTATCCCTGGAAGAGCTTCTGTCCAAACACAGGCCTGAACCTCCCCGGGTTAGTATCGACCCCAGGGAGGACCTGGCCGTCCTACCCTCCTCCAGTGGCACCACGGGCCTTCCCAAGGGCGTAATGCTCACCCACTTCAACCTGTCCAGCAACCTGGAACAGTTCCTCAACCGGCCCGGGGAGGCCTCGGTCATGAGGGAGGAGGACGTCGTCCTGGTCCACCTACCCCTATTCCACAGCTACGGGATGACGATCCTGATGAACGGGGCCATCGCATCGGGGGCTACCCAGGTGCACATGGCCCGCTTCGACATGGAGCAGTTCCTCGCCCTGTGCTCCCGCCACCGGGTGACCATGCTCGTCACCGTTCCGCCTGTGGTCCTGCTCATTACCCAGGTCCCGGACATCGAGAAGTACGACCTCTCCGCTATGCGGCTCTGCCTCTCCGGCGCCGCGCCCCTGTCGGAAGAGCTCCAGCAACGCCTGGAGGGACTCACCGGCATCCCCACCATCCAGGGCTATGGCCTGACGGAGACATCGCCGATAACCAACCTCGATTACCTCGAGCCGGAGCGCCGTCGCAGCGGGTCCATCGGCCCTGCCCTGGCCGACACAGAGGAGAAGGTGGTCGACTCTGAGGACGGGGAACGAGAACTTCCAAGGGGAGAGGTGGGAGAGCTGCTCATCAAGGGGCCTCAGGTAATGAAGGGGTACTGGATGAACCCCGAGGAGACCGCCGAGACCATCAAGGACGGCTGGCTATACACCGGAGACCTGGCCCGGATGGACGAGGAGGGCTACGTTTACATCGTCGACCGGAAGAAGGAACTGATCAAGTACAAGGGGTTCCAGGTTGCGCCGGCCGAGATGGAGGCCCTGCTGCTGGAGCATCCCCAGGTCTTGGACGTGGCCGTGGTCGGTAAGCCCGATGTCGAGGCGGGAGAGCTGCCTAAGGCCTACGTGGTGGCCAAGGGCCCGGACCTGACCGCCGAGGAGATCATGTCCTTCGTCGCGAGTCGCGTAGCGGGCTTCAAGAAGATCAGAGAGGTGGAGTTCATCGATCAGATCCCCAAGAGCCCCTCGGGAAAGATATTGCGCAGGGTGCTGATGGACAGGGAGAAAGAGCGCGCGGGGAGATAAGAACGATATGCCTTCTTCCACCCTTAAAATAGATGGCGCTAAATTCATCCTGACCCTGGACCCCCAGCGAAGGATCATACGTGATGGCTCAGTTCTGATCGAAGGCCAAAGGATCACCAGGGTAGGCAAGGCCTCGGACCTGGCGGGGGTGCCCGCCGACAGGGTCATCGACGGGCGGGAGATGGTGGTGACGCCCGGATTTTGCAACGGCCACATGCACATCAGCTACGCCCACGCCACCCGTGGCATCTTCCCCGACGACCTGGGCCCGGAGTATCTGCCCAACGTGTTCAAACTCCAGGGGGCCATGACCGAGGAAGAGGAGTACCTTACCTCCCTGTTGGCCATCACCGAGCTTTTGAAGTACGGGACCACTTGCTTCCTGGACCCGGGCAGCACCAAATACCTTGACGCCTGCTTGCAGGCCTACCAGGAATCCGGGTGCCGGATCATCGTGGGGTCCCACGTTGCGGACCAACCCAATCCCATCAACGTGCCGGTTTCTTCCACCGACCAGGCCATCGCCACCATGGAGCAGACCATCCGCGATTACAATGGCCGCCTGGAGGGCAGAGTGCAGGCCTGGGCCATGCCCTTTTCGCCCGCATACGCCAGCCGCGAGCTTT
>JADFJI010000150.1:5470-6011 GCA_022566235.1 Chloroflexota bacterium | reverse complement strand
GGGTGAATCGGGTTATGCAGCACCTCTTCGGTCTCGCCGGTCTCCACAATTTTGCCCAGATACATGACAGAAATGCGGGTACACATGTAGCGCGCCACGGCAAGATCATGGGTGATATACAGGTAGCTGATTCCCAGCCTTTCGGCCAAACTCTCCATGAGGCCCATGATGCCGGAGCGGGCCCAGAAGGCGCCGAAGTCCATACCCAGGCGGTCCCCCTCGGGGCCCCTGTCCCCGTAGCCGGAGAAGGATAGATACACCACCCTGGGGTTCCGGGACGAGATGACCTGGTAATCGAGACCAAACTGCTTCCGTCTTCGGGGCAACAGGTTTGTAACGAATACGTCACAACCCTCGGCCAACTTTATCGCTACCTCTCTGGCCTGGCGATGTTTGAGGTCCAGGGTGATGCTCCTCTTGCCCCGGTTGTCTACCTCGAAGGCATAGTTGGTGGTAAAGGGGCCGGAGGAGTCCTGGTCTGGGCCCTGGTACCCCCGCCAGGGATCGCCCCGAGGAGGCTCCACCTTGATCACGTCGGCGC
>JADFJI010000150.1:0-5460 GCA_022566235.1 Chloroflexota bacterium | reverse complement strand
AGCTCGAAGACGAAGTTGACCGGGGCTTCGAGATTGGGCGCCTGCTGGCGGTAGCCTCGCAAAGGATCGCCGCCCGGCGGCTCGACTTTGATGACCTCGGCGCCGAAGTCGGCGAGGAGGGCGCAGCCCGCGGGAGCGGCCAGCCAGTTGGCCACCTCCAGGACTCTAATACCGTCCAGCGGTCCGCCCATAAGGTTCCTCCCCTTGAAGTGCGGTGTCAGGGCATATAGGGTATTGGTGAGTATAATGACGTAGGTTTCCTATCGCAACTATAGCTAACTCGGTATGGAGAGTGACCTGCCATGTCAAGAGTTCCAGCACTTACCCGGGACGACCTGCCAGAGGACAAGCGTTTCATCTACGATGAGATAGCCTCGAGTAGAAAGGAGGTCACGGGACCCTTTTCCTTGTTGCTGAACAGTCCGGAAGTGGCGCGCCGGGTGGCCCATCTGGGAACGTATATCAGGTTCGAATCGGTACTGCCGCCACCAGTGCTGGAGCTGATCATACTGACGACTGCCAGGGAGTGGAGCTGCCAGTTGGAGTGGTCATATCATGAGCCGGAGGCCCGGGGGGTCGGCGTCAGGGATGAAGCCATCAGTTCGATAAGGGACCGTAGGGCACCGGACGGCCTGAATGACGAGGAGTCGGTGGTGGTGAGATACGTTCTGGAGACCCTACGGGAGCACAAGGTATCGGATGACACCTTTCAAAAGGCGCTGGCCCGGTTCGGGGCCCAGGGCGTTACCGATATGACTGCGACCCTGGGATACTATGCACTGCTGGCCGGTGTCCTGAACACCTTTCAGGTGGAGATGGGCCCCGGTGTAAGTCCCCTGCTGCCCGTCTGACAGCCGAGGGTGGGGGGCCCTCTCTCCAGGGGTTATTCAGGATGCGGGGCTGCGCCGCTTAAGGCCAAATGACGCCAGCACCAGTGCTCCTCCTACGGCGAGAACGACTATGGAGGGTACAAGCAGACTAGCGGCCAAATCGGTGGCCATGGACTGGGTGACATCCACCCCTATCTCGCAGAGGGCGGTGGATATACCCGTCACATCGCCGGCTAGGGCATCGCAGCCGGACTCGCCCACCTCCAGAAATGATTCCAGCCGGTTGGGAAGCTGGGTCCTGAGGGCGATGGCTATAGCCAGGAAGATGCCCCCCGATAGCAGCAGGGTGAGGCCCGGCCACCCGATGAAGGAGCGCAGGCTTGGGAGATGGAGAAGACCCATAGCTATGCTGGCCACCACTATTACCAGCAGCGCTCCCCAGGACCCGTAGGTCTTGCCCCTCTCCAACCAGTCCCGTATCTTGTCCAGGTCTCGAAGGACCTCCGACTTGGACTGGTTCTGGTTCTCCGCGATCCTGGCTATCGGGTCGAACCGGTCCTGGGAATCGAGCTGACGGGTCCTGAACTCGTCAATGCTCTGGTCGATAAGGGGTTCGACCAGGGGTACCAGGGCTGCGGCGAGGGCGTCGACCAGGGCGTCTTCTGGATCGAACTGGAGCAGCTCTTCCTTGATCTTGCCGTCGGCCTCATCAAGCCCCTGTATCGATTGGGGGGAGAGGCCGCCGGCGATTAGGATGGCCCTGGCGCCGTCGTACACCCCCGCTCTGGCTTCTGCGGGTATGCCGGCCAGGGACGGGACCTGGATGGGAAAATGGGGGTCCTGGAGCTGGTCCAGGGTATCGTATAGCTGCCGAGAGAGGGTTTCTATCTTCTCGGGCAGGGTCCCTTCCACGGGAGGCAGCACCTCGATGTTGTTCTTTAGCTGCTTGACTAGAAATCGAGTCAAGACGGGCTTGGCAGTACCCGTGACAGGCGTTACCCCCTCGGGAGTCGGCGTCCGGGTCCCGAATATGGGCCTGAACTCGATGTAGACCTGAGGGACCTGGATTGGCTCGCCGGTAGCGGGGTCATCCTCTTTGTTCAGGTAGTCCACCGCACCCTGGATGGCGGCCTCCACCTGTCTTCGCAGCTCCGGGGGCGTAAGGATTCCCTTCACCAGCGCGCCCACGTCCTCCTTGTCAATCCTGAGGCCGCCGACGAAATAGGCCCTCCCTTCCTCGTCTAGCTGATCTTGAGTCCTGGGTATCAGGACGGCATCGTAAAAGCGGAGGTAGGCGTCGTTCTCGGCCAGGCTCTCCGTGTAGAAGTCCGCCGACAGAAATTGGGAGCGCAGGGCATCGGAAGATAGGTAGGCCAGGACCCCAAGGAAGATGACCAGGCCCAGGATCACGCTGAGTATGATTTTAACGGCTGACATACCGGCGATGATGAAGGGGACTCACAGGAGGGCCCGGGTCCCGGTTCGGGGAAAAATATTCCGTCAGCACCAGGGGAAAATGAAGCTGAGGCGAGAGAGCAGAGGTCCTGTGCCTAGTGGTGCCGATGTTCAAGTCCTTGTGTCAGGGCCATTTACAGACCTCGGCCTGCTTGATATTCGGTAATGATCACAGCAGAAATCTGAGGATATTTACACCATGCCCCGGAGATTTGGGGTAACGGATTGTGGGCGCCGTTCCATAAAAGGGGCGTCCTTCAAATCATTGTTTGGTCTCTGACCCTATCCGACGATGTGTTTCGGAACTCCCTGGGCAAGACGAAGGTGATGTCTTCCGCTGCGCTTGAGATGGTGGTGACCTTTTCGGGCTTGAGTGCCTTCACGACTTGCTCCACCAACAGCTCTGGCGTAGAGGCCCCTGAGATGATCCCTATCCGCTGTACGCCGTCCAAAGGCAGGCCATCGAGGTCATTGGCCCCATTGATGAGAAAGGCCGGCACACCGTTGGCTTCAGCGACGTCTCTCAATCTGCTGCAGTTAGAGCTCTGCTGCGCCCCTATAACCAGGACCAGATCGGACTTGGCGGCTAGCTGTTTCACTGCCACCTGGCGGTTGGTGGTGGCGTAGCATATGTCGTTTTTAATCCGGGCGTTGGGAAATCGCTCCCTGATCTCTTCCACGGCCCTGGCCGTGTCCATGACCGACAGTGTAGTCTGAGTCAAGACAGCCACGGGGGTGGAGGGGTCCCAGTCGGGGAGATTGATCTCTTCTCGCTCGTCAACCAGCTCCATGGAGGCCTGCCCCATAGTTCCCATGACCTCCTGGTGCCCGGGATGCCCCACCAGGAGAATCTTTTGACCTTCCTTGGCGTATTTCCGGGCCTCGTTGTGCACCTTTGTGACCAGAGGACAGGTGGCATCGATCACCTTGAGGCCCCGCTCCTTCGCCTTCTTGAAGTCCTCTGGCGGGGACCCGTGGGCCGAAAAGACCACCACCGAGTTGGGGGGTATCTCATCCACGTCCTGTACCGTTATGGACCCTTTGGCCTCCAGGGTTTCGACGACATAGGGATTGTGAACAATCTCGTGCTTGACGTAGACAGGAGGCCCGTACTTCTCCAGGGCGAGGTCCACCACGTCTATGGCTCGAACTACGCCTGCACAGAAGCCTCTGGGGGTGGCCAGGAAAACTTCCACTAGGCTACACTCCTTATCCTGACGATACATTTTCCGTGGACTCAGTCAATTATACAATAAATGGTTAACGGCCAAGGGAGACTGCCCGGGCCTTGAGATGGCCCACAAGCGAAACCTTAGATGCGGCCGTGGTCTCTGCGTAGCTCCCTGATTATCCGGGCGACGGCCTCGGGCACCAGCTCCTCCCAGGGACCTCCGGACTCGAGCCGCTGGCGCACCTGCGTGGCCTCTATCCCCTTGACGTCTCCGGGGTCAAGCACCTCCACGGTCCATCCACAGCTTCGGAACCTCTGGACCTTGGTCTCCTCCCACTCGGAGAAGACCCGAATGAAAAGGGTGACGTCCTGAGGAGCGGGGAGATAGTAGGGCCACCGTTCTGGGTGATGAATGGGGAAGGGCACGAAGCTAACCGCGTCGGGTGCGACTCCCTCGCCCTTGAGGGCGCCCCTGATCATGCGCATCCTTTGAAAGAAAGTGAAGGGGTTGGCATTGTCGAGGTGACGGTGCTCGCTGGTCTCCTCCTGTTTAATCTCCAGGGGATCGGGGTTGGTTATGCCTATGATCAGGTGCTTGCAGCGAGCCAGGGCCTTAAGAGCGTACTCCAGGTGATGATTGTGAAAAGGCTGGAATCTGCCGTGGACCATTCCGTAGTAGGTACTCACCCCGGTTGTCTCCCATTTATTTTTAGAAGTTCTTGCAATTTAGCGGATGCGGTGTGCCCTGGGTCGCAGGTCGGCCACATATGGTAAGGCGAGGGTTAATTCGGGTCAAGCCCTGGGGTATGGGAGTGTTAGTCAGCACTTTCGACCATCATCGGTGCCCTCTGTCCCTCGCCATTCCCATACGGGAGGAGCCCAGAACAGGCAGAATAAGCCTGATCGGTAAGGGGTGAGAAATTATTGGGTGAAGGTATCCCTTCGACCCTTTCCGCCTGAGGCGAAAGGATGAAGGCCCCTACCAGCCGATGGCGCTGCCATCCTTTCGGGGCTCGGTCCCGGCGCGCAGCACTCCAGATTCCGGGTCTCTCTCTATGATCTGGCCGCCGCCGAAGAGGCCTCGGTTCCCGTTGCCCACCGGGATGATGGTGTGTCCTCTCCTCCTCAGTTCTTCCATTGTTGAGGCGGGAAGCTCCTCTTCTACCGCAACGCCGTCGTCCAGCACTACGCTGAAGCGGAGAGCATCGAGGGCTTGCTGGGGATCGAGGCCGAAGTCCACCATGTTGGCCAGCACCTGGAGGTGGCCCTGGGGCTGCTGGAAACCGCCCATCACCCCGAAGGAGAGCCAGACCTGGTCGTTTCGGGTAACCATGGCGGGGATTATGGTGTGATAGGGCCTCTTGTTCGGGGCCAGGCAGTTGGGGTGCTCCGGGTCCAGGGAGAAGAGGGAGCCTCTGTTGTGGAGCACCACGCCGGTGCCCGGGACCACCAGCCCCGTGCCAAAGGACTCGTACAGGCTGTTAATGAAGGAGCAGGCGTTGCCCTTCTCATCGATGACCGTGAGATATGCGGTGTTGGCGTGGGCATAGACCTGGCCCGGGGACGGATGGGGTAGGATCTGCTCGCACCTGATCAGGGAGCGGCGCTCGGCGGCGTATCCCTTGCTCAAGAGCTGGCTGACCGGGACATCGACCTTGGCCGGGTCCGCTATGTATTGAAGGGCATCGGCGTAGGCCACCCGCATGGACTCGATAAGGTGATGGTATGTGTCGACGGACTGGAACCCCATGCCCTTGATATCGAACCCCTCAGCGATGTTGAGGGAATTGAAACAGCCGATCGCCGTAATTGGCTTGTCAGTCCATATTGCTCGCTCAGGGGGAAACCGGACGTCGCCTTGTACACGGCCGTCGCCAACTCATGGCTCTTCCGCCAGACACTAAGACCTCTGAAATCTCTGGGCGTAGCCTGTTTCGACATCTTACTGGTCAATCAAACGCCCGAAATTCCCCGCGTGGACGATCCTGTAGCCGCTACCTGAAA
>JADFJI010000149.1 GCA_022566235.1 Chloroflexota bacterium | reverse complement strand
TACCCCCGCCATCCCGATAAGTCGGGATGGAATTCCCCCGAATAGGCCTGGGGGGATACCCCCAAACCCCTGGCAATCCCGACAAGTCCCGAGTTTCGGGACAAGCCGAAACTGGACTCCCCTTTCGGAGGAGCTTATTGAACGGCAGCGATTCTACTTCAAAGCTCTGGCGCCAGGTTAGACAGAGCTGTTGTATGCGAAGTAGGGCCTGAGCTCGCCCAGGTTCCACCTCTCGTAGAACCTGGTGACGTAGGGCATGAGCTCTTGAACGGTCTGCTGGTTGGCCCGCTCCTTATCTGTCGGGGGGCGCTTTAGAATCTCGCTCAGCTCCTTCATGACCGCGGCCTCATCTATATCGACAAACTCGCCTCCTTGGAGCATCACCTTGCCGTCTATGATAACCGTGTCGACATCGGTGGCCTTGCCCCGATAGATAAGGGCGTCGACTATAGAGGTGTCGGGGTCCAGGTACGGCTCCACCAGGTTACCCAAGCGAATCAGCACGGCGTCGGCCCTCTTGCCCTCCTCCAGGGCGCCGATGTCTTCGAACAGCGTGGCCTTGGCCCCGTTTACGGTGGCCATTTTGAGTATCTGGTGGGAATCGAGGGAGGGAGAGCTGACGCCCGGGGGCCGGTGGAGCTTATGGGCCAGCCGCATCTCCTGGAGCAGGTCCTCGTCCTCGTTGATGGAGGAGCTGTCGGTGCCGATGGCGACGTCCAGTCCCCGGGCGACCATGGTGGACACGGGGGCGATGCCCGACTTGAGGCGGAGGTTGGAGCTGGGGTTGTGGCAGATGGTCAGGCCGTTCTCTCCGACTATGTCCAGGTCCTCTCGGGTCAGCCATACCGCGTGGGCAAGAGAGACCTCGGGCCCCAGGAAACCCAGTTCTTTCAGGTGCTGAAGGGGAGTCTTGCCGTACAGCTTCAGGCCGATCAGCTTCTCGTATATGCTCTCAGCAAGGTGGATGTGGATGCCCGTGTGGTACTGGGTGGCCAGTTCCCTCATCCGGGTGAGGAGCCGGTCTGAGCACCAGTGGACGTTGGCCGGAGAGAGAAGTACATTCACTTTATACCCGTCGTTGTGGTCCTGGTGAAGGGACTGGAAAAGGCTTAGATAGTCGTCATCGGAGATGTAGTTCTCAGCCAGCATCGCCTTGACCCGGGCGGCCAGGTCTGAGGGCAGCCTGGAGAGAAACCTGCCTTCATCCTCGGCCACTATCCGGTACTGGTTCTCGAGGTAGAGGGAAAAGGCCACCCTTTGACCCGTCGGGCCGAAGGCCTCCAGGACCCTATCGCAGTCTTCCCTCAACCCCTTTGCGAGTCTCTGCGAAAAGTTGAACATGACCGTCGTGACCCCGGAGCGCAGGAGCTTCATGGAGGCGTACAGGGTGTCCAGATACGGGTCCACGGCCTTATGGCCCAGGTTCTCGACCATCCAGTACTCCAGCTGGTCGTCCAGGCCACCAATCTGAAGGGACGTGATGCCGTGCCCGTGGTGGTGGGAGTTCACCAGTCCCGGGATCACCAGAAAAGAGTCGCCTCCTATGTCGGTCTCGCCGGGATATCGGGACCTTAAGTCCTGGTACGGGCCTACGTCGATGATCGTGCCGTCCCTCTGGTAAAAGGCCCCGTCGGAGATGACCTCACTGCTGTCTCCCCGGGCCCGTTTGACCAGGTGCTTGCCGTGAATGATGGAAGATGCCATAATCGCTTCCCCTTGCGTAGCCGAGCCGAAGTGATGGCAGAATACCACAAACGCCGACGGTTATCGGAGGTGATAATAACTCGCTCATCCTGCCTGTCCCGATACTAGGGACTTGTCGGGTCGAAGGTAGTCAATCGAAGGGCTTACCACGAGGGGTGCCAGGATATCGTTTCCGGTGATGCGGATAGCGACACGGTATATTCCGAGGCTTGCCTTGACAGCCTACCGTGGCCGTCATCTGTTATCCTTCGATGAGTTCTTTTCTCCGGTATCCTAGAAAGGAGGGTTTCGATGGCCGGTTCCACGCTTCAGAAGAGCAAGTTCACCGTGATACAGAGCCAGGTGGACACATCGAGCAAGGAGTTTCAGGAAAACAAGGCCCATCAGCTTTCCCTTTTGCAGGAGCTTGAGGAGAGGCTTCAGACTGTGTACAGGGGCGGGCCCGAGGCGTCGGTCCAGAGGCACAGGGCCAGGGGGAAACTGACGGCCCGGGAGCGGATCCAGAGGCTGGTGGACCCCGAGAGCCCATTTCTGGAACTGAGCCCCCTGGCCGCGTGGGATATGTACGATGGCCAGGCCAATTCGGCGGGCATCGTCACGGGGATCGGCTCGGTGATGGGCCGGGAGTGCATCATCGTAGCCAATGATGCCACCGTGAAGGCGGGCTCCTACTACCCGATGACCGTCAAGAAGCACCTCCGGGCCCAGGAGATAGCCCGGCAGAACAACCTGACATGTATATATCTGGTGGATTCCGGGGGCGCTTTCTTGCCCCTCCAGGATGAGCTCTTCCCTGACGGGGACCACTTCGGTCGAATCTTCTACAACGAGTCGGTCATGTCGGCCATGGGGATTCCCCAGATAGCGGTGGTCATGGGTTTCTGCACTGCGGGCGGGGCCTACGTGCCGGCCATAGCGGACGAGACGGTCATAGTCAAGGGCACGGGCACCATATTCATCGGCGGGCCTGCGCTGGTCAAGGCCGCCACCGGAGAGGTGGTAACGGCCGAGGAGCTGGGCGGCGCCGACGTTCACACCCGCATATCCGGGGTGGCCGACCACTTCGCCAACAACGATGAGGAGGCCCTGGTCATTACCAGGGAGATCGCAGCCGGGCTCTACCGGAAGAAGGAGCTGCCCTGGGAGGTGGCCCCACCCCGTGACCCCCAGTACGACCCCGAAGAGCTGTATGGCATCATCCCTCAGACCCTGCGGATCTCCGTCGACGTCAGGGAGATCATTGCCCGAATCGTCGATGGATCGGAGTTTCAGGAGTTCAAGGCCCTGTATGGCGAGACCCTGGTGTGCGGGTTCTCCCGAATAATGGGCCAGCCCATTGGAATCCTTGCCAACAACGGCATCCTCTTCTCGGAGTCGTCGTTGAAGGGGGCCCACTTCGTGGAGCTGTGCTGCCAGCGGCGGATACCCCTGCTGTTCCTGCAGAATATCACAGGGTTCATGGTGGGCAAGGAATATGAGAACCGGGGCCTTGCCAAGGACGGGGCCAAGCTGGTGATGGCTGTGGCCAACGCCCAGGTGCCCAAGTTCACGGTCATCGTCGGCGGCTCCTTCGGCGCGGGGAACTTCGGCATGTGCGGCCGGGCGTACGAGCCCCGGCAACTCTGGATGTGGCCAAACGCCCGGATCTCCGTCATGGGTGGAAGGGAAGCGGCCAACGTGCTTCTCACTATCCGGCTGGACAACCTCCGGGCCAGGGGCCAGGACATGTCCGATGAGGAGCAGGGAGAGTTTATGAAGCCAATCCTGGAGAAGTACGAGACCGAAGGCAGCCCCTACTACAGCACGGCCCGGCTCTGGGACGATGGGGTAATCGATCCTGTGGATACCAGGATGGTCCTGGCCCTGGGGATCTCCGCTGCCTTGAACGCGCCCATCCCCGAGACCCGCTTCGGCATATTTCGGATGTAGTACGCCATCTTGGCTTTCAATACCCAGAAGAGGCTCTGAATACAGATGTTTAAGAAGCTGCTGGTGGCAAACCGGGGGGAGATAGCCCTGCGGGTTATGCGGACATGCAAGGAGATGGGTATCGCTACCGTGGCAGTCTACTCCGAGGCCGATGACCAGGCCCTCCACGTCCAGGAGGCCGACGAGGCCTACTGCATCGGCCCGCCTCCCGCCGAGGAGAGCTATCTGAACATCGATAGCATTATCGATGCCGCCGTGACCAGCGGGGCCCAGGCGGTCCATCCCGGATACGGCTTTCTCTCCGAGAATCCCGACTTCGCGGAGGCCTGCGCTTCGGCGAAACTGGTCTTCGTAGGCCCTTCACCCGGGGCCATGCGGCTGCTGGGGGACAAGGCCGCGGCCAAGAGGCTGGCGGTTTCTGCTGGGGTGCCCGTGGTGCCTGGATACCAGGGAAGAGGTCAGACCGATGCTACTCTGCTAAGGAAAGCCAGGGAGATCGGTTTACCGGTCCTGATAAAGGCGGCCAGGGGTGGAGGGGGAAGGGGCATGCGCCTGGTTTACCGGGAGTCCGAGTTCATGGAGGCGGCCAAGGGGGCCCGCCGAGAGGCCACTTCCGCCTTCGGCGATGGATCGCTGCTACTGGAGAAGTTCCTGGAGCGTGCCAGACACATAGAGGTGCAGATAATAGGCGACGACCAGGGCAACCTGTTGAGCCTGGGAGAGCGGGAGTGCTCCCTTCAACGCCGGTACCAGAAGGTGGTGGAGGAGTCCCCCTCACCGGCAGTGGGCCCGGGGCTGCGGCAGCAGATGGAGAGAGCGGCCCTGGACATAGGGGCGGGGGCCGGGTACACAAACGCCGGGACGGTGGAGTTCCTCCTGGACACCGACGGCGCTTTCTACTTTTTAGAGGTCAACACCAGGCTCCAGGTAGAGCACCCGGTGACCGAGTGGGTTACGGGACTGGACCTGGTGCAGCTGCAGCTTATGGTGGCCTATGGTCAACCCCTGCCCCTGAAGCAGGACGACGTGGTGCTGAGGGGCTGCTCCATTGAGGCCCGTATCTATGCCGAGGACCCGGGGAACGACTATTTGCCTGGTGCAGGCCTTCTCTCCAGCTTCACGCCACCCTCGGGCCCGTGGGTACGGAACGATTTAGGGGTCTACCAGGGCTACGAGGTGCCCATATATTACGACTCGCTGCTGGCCAAGCTGACGGTCTACGGGCAGAACCGCCGGCAGGCGGTGATGCGTCTCAGGAGGGCCCTGGGCCAGTATGTGATCGCCGGGGTTGCCACCAACCTGGAGATGCTTCGGGCCATTGCATCTGACCCGGATTTCGAGAAAGGGCGTATCGATACCCAGTTCCTCGCCCGCCGGATCGAGCCTTTGATGAAGGCCCGGGACCAGGCGCCTCCAGAGGCGGTGATATCGGCCACGGCGTATAAGCTGGCCTCCTTTGGCCTTCTTAGCGGGAATACGTTGAAGGAGTCCTCGGGGGGGGACGACCCGTGGCAGGTCGGTGGGCCCTGGAGGCTGAATCGAACTGGCATTGAGTTCCACTTCGGGCATCGAGGCCAGAGTCTTAAGACCAGGGCCTCGCGCCGCCCGGGGACAGGCCATTGGGAGATAGAGGCGGGAGGAGAAACCTTCGACCTGGAGTTGAGCGTGACTCAGGACGGCAGGATCCGGGTAACGGGTAAGGACGAGAGGTGGACGGTTGAGGCGCGGCCCCTGGATGATGGACTGCTGGTCAACTGGAAGGGTGTGGACTATCTGCTGGGAGAGCCTCCACCTGCCTCAATCCTCGGGTCGGGCTCTGGGGACTCGGGCTCCGAGACCGGCACAACCCTGGAAGCGCCGATGCCGGGGCTGGTGGCCCGGGTGAGGGTGAGCGAAGGTGATGAGGTGTCGGCCCGGCAGACCCTGGTGGTGCTGGAGGCGATGAAGATGGAGCATCTCATCTCGGCCCCCTACGCCGGAGTGGTTAAGAGCATTCACTGCAAAGAGGGCCAGCAGGTGACCAAGGGGGCCATCCTCATGGAGCTGGAGCGTCGATAGCCGACCCTAAGATACAGAGACATTCCACCCGGGATATGACCGCGTAATGACCAGTTCAGGCACTGGTCACCCTCCTTCTCTGTGTGCGTCGTCTAATATAGAGAGCGGCAACGACAAGGATGATCCCGATAACTGTCAATGCGTAGCTGGCATCGGAGCCGAGGGTTTCCACCAGGAATCGGACTACGTATGTACCCAGAGAGCCCAGCCCGATAACCGTCCAGGTGACCCTTTTGAGGCGTAAGGCGCCGAATAAAATGAGGATGCTGGCGGCGCCGTAGCCTACGAATATGGCTTCATTGTGAAAGCTGACCAGGAAGCCGAATAGCCCGCCGGAGAATGAAGCAAGCCCC
>JADFJI010000148.1 GCA_022566235.1 Chloroflexota bacterium | reverse complement strand
TCTTGGTGGGGGCATCTGAGTCTGTTCCATCTGATCCTCGCACGGCATCATCAGCAGATGCCACTATCACTCGGCGCGACATCGGCTTTGGTAACCTCTAGACGGATTCCGAATCCTGCGCTAGCGGGGCCTTATCCAGGTCTCGGACCAGGCCAGGCAGGCGGTGGTGGTATCGTTGCCGTTTCTCTTGGCCATGAGGGGTCTTCCCGAGGCCTGTTTTCCGTTGATGACCACCTGGGCCCGTTTGGCGGGAAACATAATGGTGTAGACCCCGTGGCTGCGGCCCCCTGTCCCGGGAGGCGCATGTACGGCGAAAGGCTCTATGATGTCGTACCAGGTGAGGGCGATATCATCCTCCAGGGAGACGATCCGCTCTGTGGAATAGGATCTGACATCCCCATCTCGCTCGAAGGAGGCCTCGATTATGGGGATGCTGGTGTCGGAGAAGGGTGGATTGATCATCGACTCGATCTCTTCCTGAAGCCACCGGGCCATGGAAATGTTGTCGGAATAGGCCACCACCTGGCCATCGGTGAGGTCGCTTCGCATGAAGAGGGCGTGGCCCGGGCCCCCTGGGGAATAAAGAACCCGCCAGTGGCTTGCCACGGTCGTGAAATCACCGCCTTCCTCCTGAGCCAGGCGGATGAAGGAGTTCTCCCCTGTTACCCGCACCTCGTTGGGATCTACAGTACTAGCCAAACTGCACCTCCTAATTGGAATGGGGGTATTGTAACAGGTGGGGGTCTTCCCATGTGGGAAGGACTCAGGACAGGCCCCCAAACCCCCGGCATGGTTCGACAAGTCCCGAGTATCGGGACAAGCTCACCACGAACGGGGGCTCCGCCCCTCTGGACTCCCGGCGACACTCGACCGAACGTTACGCTTGTTTCGGCTGTCAAGCACCAGGTTAATCGTAGTCGAATGACAGAGGTTGTCAATTCGATCCCGCCCCTCACAATTTACTGCTCTACTGTGTACAATAGAGCCAACCCGGATGGCGACTAGACGATATACCAGGGAGGCAATATCATGCCGCGTGGAAGCTACACCGTCGAAGAGTTCGTTCACGACATCACCGAGAAGCTAAATCAGGGGATGGATGTGGAGAAGCTGCTGGACCAGGGCTCTACACTGCTGGAGCGGCTGATCGGGAATCCGGACTGCATACCGCCCGAATACAAAGCCCCCTCCGGGGGAGGGAAGCACCCCAATCGCGGGTCGTACCTGCTACACCGCTCACCCGAGTTGCTTGTTTCAACGGTGGTCTGGGGCCCGGGGGACCACGTAGGCCCTCACGATCATCACACCTGGGGGATGATAGGGGTGCTGGAGAACAAGCTGCACGAGATCCGATTTCGCCGCCTGGACGACGGCTCTCGGCCCGACTTCTCCCGTCTGGAAAAGGACAGGCAGGCCGTCTCTAAGCAGGGTGAGGTGAGCCTACTGGTCCCCGATGTAGATGAGATACATCAGATCGACAACCCTGACCATCGTCCAACCGTGGAGATACACGTCTATGGCCGGGACCTAGCCACGCTAAACCGATGTCGCTTCGACCCGGAGACGGGAGCGGTGACCACTTTCGCCTCCAGCGCCCGGTACGACAACGAATAATCGAAGCACTGAACGTTGGAAGGCCGTCCCATGACCCGATACATCACGCCATCAGACCTCAACGATCTGTTGGATGAGAACGCGACCCTCTCCCTAATTGACGTGCGGGAGCAGGGGGAGTACAACGAGGCCCACATCCCCGGCTCCACCTGCTTGCCCAGGCGGTTGCTGGAGTTCCGGATGAAGGAGATGGTGCCGTTCCCGGGGACCAGGGTGGTGGTGTGTGATGACGATGGCCCTCGGGCCGACCTGGCCTCGGTCATCCTGGACCGTATGGCTTACCCGGAGGTGCTCGTGCTGGAGGGCGGCATCGACCGGTGGGCATCGGAAGGCTATCCCACCGAGTGGGGCACCAACGTGCTCAGCAAGGACTTTGGGGAGAGAGTCCAGGTCCAGCGAAAGGTGCCGGAGATCGGGCCCGAGGAGCTGCACGACTGGCTCCAAAAAGGGAAAGATGTGGTCATCCTGGACTCCCGGACGCCGGAGGAGCACCAGCAGTCCTGTATACCCGGCAGCCGCAGCGTGCCCGGCGGGGAGTTGGCCCTGCGGATATGGGACATCGTAGGGGATTCTCAAAGGCCTGTGGTGGTCCATTGCGCGGGCCGCACCCGCAGCATCATTGGCGCCGGCACATTGCAGAGACTGGGGCTGCCAACGGTCTACGGCCTTCGGAACGGCACCATGGGCTGGCAGCTAGCGGGCCTGGAGCTGGAGACTGGATCACTCCAAATCGAACTTCCTCCCGTGTCTCCGGAGGGGTTGTCCAAGGCCGAGGCCTTTGCTCAAAGGGTGGCGATGGAGGATGGGGTCGCATACCTGGATGTCCAGGGGCTTCAGGGCCTCATGGCCCGGGCCGACGGGGGAAACGTATACCTGATCGATGTGCGCACCAGCGAGGAGTTCACCGAGGGCCACATCCCCGGGTTCCGCTGGTATCCGGGCGGCCAGGCTGTGCAGCAGAGCGACGACGTGGCGGCCGTGAGAAACGGGCAGATCGTGTTTTGCTGCGACGGCGTGGTCCGGGCCTCGGTCACGGGCTCCTGGTTCCGGCAGATGGGGTTTCCCAACGTCTACGCGGTGGATGGTGGTATATCAACGTGGAGCGACCAGGGCCTGCCTCTTGAGAGGGGGACGCCCCCGCCAGAGCCGTCTGGGTATCGTGACGCCAGGGCAGAGGTGGAGATGGTCTCGCCGGCTGAGCTGAAGAAGGCGCTGGAGACCTCTCGACAGGTTGTGATATTCGTCGGCACCAGCAAAGATTTCGCCGGAGGTCACGTGCCCGGGGCCCGATGGGCGCCCCGGGGCTGGCTGGAGATGTGGATCGAGGAGATGGCCTCCTCCAAAAACTCGGTGGTGGTGGTGACCTGCACCGATGGGCTGGGCTCCGTCCTGGCCGGGGCTACCCTCAGGGGGCTGGGGTATCGGAAGGCCTCGGTGCTGGATGGCGGGATGGAGGCGTGGCGCGATTCGGGCCTGCCCATCGAGAAGGGGTTGACCGGGGTGATGGCCCCTCCCACCGATCTGATATCCATCGGCGTCGGTAGAAACTTCGCCCAGGCGATAAACTACTTGAGATGGGAAGAGGAGCTGGGCAGGAAGTACGAAACCGAGCCCGGATAATTCCTCCCCGATATTTTCAGGAAGTCGGTAACCCGCTCCTCGGGCCCGTGGGTTATCAGCTCTCTCAGCCACTGCTGCTGTCGATGAGGTGGATGGTCGCAGCTTCCATCGCCTCCCAGTCGACGTCGAGGCCGAGGCCCGGTTTCTGGGGGGCGTAGACGTACCCATCCTGCTGAGTGCGGATCACGTCTTTCATGCCGTACTCGTAGGCCTCGTAGGGGAGGGACTGCTCGAAATAGGTGCAGTTGTTGAAGGCCAGCATGAGATGAAGGTTGGCGGCGGCAATCAGGCTGAATCCCCAGGACATGACCTCGCAGTTCACCCCGGCGGCCTCGGCCAGGGCCACCGCCTTGCGTGCGGGGGTGAGGCCGCTCATCATTGCCGCATCGGTGCGGGCCGACCTCCAGGTCTGGGTCTTCAGGGCCCCGGCGAAGGTGGTCAGGTCCTGAATCCAATTTCCCGAGGGGATGACGGGTATGCCGACCCGGCGGGTCAGCTCTCTGTAGCCGTCCAGGTCGTAATCGGGCAGGGGGGCCTCGAACCAGGTAAACTCCAGGCTCTCCAGCTCCTCGGCGACCCGCAGGGCCCCCTGCCTGTCGTAGTTATTCTCGGCATCCAGCATGAAGGCGACATCTTTGCTCGGGTACTTCTTTCTGACGGCCCGGGCGAGCTCCAGGTCTCGGTCGGGGATGCACCAGGTGTGGAACTTGACGGCCCTGAACCCCTGCTCCAGAAGCTGGTCGACGAACTCGAGATAGGATGGGACATCTTCCAGCATAGGGGTGCTGGCATAGGCCTGAATTCGGTCTCGAGCACCGCCAAGCAGCTGGTATAACGGCAGACCGGCCACCTTTCCCGCCAGGTCCCACAGGGCGATGTCCACGGCGGCCAGGGCCTGGGGTGGCAGCGGGAAGACCCTGGGCCGCAGGTCCTGCCATATCGCCTCCCTCGACAGCGGGTCCCTGCCGATGAGCATGGGTATCAGATGACGAATGGCCTCAGCGGTGTAGCGGTCGTAGTCGTAGGAGGTGGCGTTCCAAACGCCGGCATAACCCTCCACGCCCTCGTCGGTGAAGATTCGCACCAGGGTGTTGGTGGCGTACTGCTCCGGAAGGTCGTAGGACCATGTGTATCGCCGGATCTTCGGGGCGACGGCCCGGACCTCCACCCGCTGTATCTTCATTTCATGCTCCCAGTGTTTGGACCATTCGCGATCGGCTGGCCCGGCAGGTAGACGATAGGCGGAATGGATGGCTTCCTCTCTCCCCCACCCCGCCCCTGTCGGCAAGGATGACCAGAGTCTAGGGACGGGCCTCGGGCCTGTCAATGGCGGCCATCTTGAGAGTGTTGGGCAGTACTGTCGACCATCCCTTCGACGGGGCACTTCGACAAGTCCCGAGTATCGGGACAAGTCATACGAGACCAGTTAGTCTGTCATTCTGAGGAGTCCTTCTCGCATGGGAAGGATGACGAAGAATCTAGGGTGGTGGGCAATGCCTATAGAGAGAAAGGAATGATCCAGCCGGTTTTTCCCCATACTGAAAGGATGCAAACCCCAGAATCGGAGGTTATGAGATGGCAGCACAGAAGGTGAGATTCGGGCCCCGACGGCTGGCCCACGGCAATCTGTTTGTCAGCAACCTGGAGCGCTCCCTGCGGTTCTATACCCGGGTGTGCGGGCTGAGGGAGGTGTTCCGGGAGCCGCCCATTATGGCCGGCTTCCTCAGCAACGGCAGCTCTCATCATGATGTGGCCTTGATTGAGATATCGGACCGGACCCGCCGGGGCGGGGACGGCCGCGTTACAATTCCCGCCAGCCAGGGCAGGAGCCCGGGTCTGAACCACTTCGGCTGGGAGATGGAGACTGAGGCCCAGCTGGTGGAAGCTTACCGGCGGGCCCGGGAGTCGGGCCTGGAGGTCCGGCGTACCGCCAACCACCAGGTGTCCCACAGCGTCTACGTCTTCGACCCCGAGGGCAACTTCAACGAGTTCTACTCCGACGCCTCCGACGACTGGAGAGAGGTCTGGCGGCCCGGCAACACCGATGTGCTGACGGTGGAGTGGGCGCCCGAGGAGGCCGAGCCCTCCACCAAGCCTCTGTACGTCGCCGATCCGGACCTGAGCCCCGAGCCCGGCTCTATCATCCCCAGCCGCCAGATCGACCACGGGGCCCTGGTGGCGAATGACTATGAGAAGCTGCTTGCGTTCTATACCGACGTGGCGGGCCTGGAGATCGCCTTTGCCTCGACACATGATACCTTCGCCGTGCTGAGCGGGAGCCTATCGGGTCGGGACCTGGCCCTGCTCCCCGCTGCCGAGGGCCGGCCGGCTGGGATGCACCACGTAGGGTTCCGGGTCTTCGACGAAGACGAGCTGGAGGAGGCGGAGACGCGCCTGAGGGCGGAGGGTATAGAGCCCGAGATGACGGTAGACCACCCGACCAAGCGGAGCCTCTTCCTCAAGGACCCAGACGGCATCCGCCTGGAGTTCTACGTGAAGAGGTCGGCCCCCTTGAGCGCGCTGGCCGATACCGGGGGATACGACCCGGCGTATCTGTTGTAGGGCCGATTTGCCGTTTGTTGCGAGGGGAGGAAGGGTGCTGGGTCCCGGACGCTCTGATTGACACCTGGTCGGGCCCGAGTAGATGGTTGTGGGAGTTCAAGTAGATGAGATTTACAAACATGATCAGCTCGGTGGAGGCCCATGCTGCCGGCTGCCCTCTTAGGGTGATCACCGGAGGGTTCCCCAAGATACCCGGGGAATCGGTGGTGGAGAAGACCCAGTACCTCCAGGCCCACATGGACCATCTGCGTACCATGCTGATCCACGAGCCCCGG
>JADFJI010000147.1 GCA_022566235.1 Chloroflexota bacterium | reverse complement strand
GAGAAAGCGGGCCTGGGACACCAGGCCCAGGGTCCGCAGCCCGAGCTCCTTCCCCTTTTCCGTCAGCGTGGTGAAGTCCACGTGGGCGGTTATGTCCTGCTGGCCTATACGGGAGAGGGGCCTGCGGTTGGTGGTGTGCATGAAGTGGCACATCAGGGTACCGAGGGGACGGGCCTCGGAATACAGCTCTCTTGCCGGGTAGCCGTAGTCGATGGTGACCAGATATCCCCGGTCCAATGTCCGGGAGACATCCCCGAGCCAGTCTTCCAGGAGCAGGTTGACCTCGGCCTCCTGACCCTCGGCCATAGAGACGCCGAGGACTTCTAATCGCTCCTCCAGCCTTGGGTCCGAAGGCTGCCTTATCTCCTCGACCAGATCGCCTTCCCGCAGGCCCACGTAGATCTCCCTCAGCCTGCCTCCTCTCCTCACCAGCCTGTGGACAGGCATGGCGTCCAGGAGTTCGTTGGACAGGATGCAGCCCTGCACATGCCGCAGCGGAAGGCCGTTGGATATCAGGCCGTCGGCGCTACCGGACAGGCGAGATCGATCTCGCTCCAGGGTGATATATCTCATGGCGAGATGGAAGCCGGGAGAGAGGCGCTGGCTGTAGCCCTGGATGTCCCTGGCGAGGGCTCCCTTGCCCGAGCCCAGCTCCACGACGTAGAAGGTCTGGGGAGAACCCATCTTCTCCCACATCTGCTCCAGCTGGACGGCGATGAGGGCGCCGAAGGCTGGATGGGCCAGGGGGCTGGTATAGAAATCGCCCCCGGCCCCGATGCGCTCGGCCCCCGACGTGTAGTATCCGTAGGGCTGGTGGTAGAGGGCCGTCTCCATGAACTGGGCAAAGGTCATGGGCCCGCATTCCCGAATACGCTCCTTCACCATCTGCTCTAGTTGCCAGCTGGCCACGGCTGGTCCTCCGGTTGCAATTATATCCCGCCCGGAGGCCGTTTAATAAACTTCTCCAAAAGGGGGATACAGAGGAGCGTAGCCCCCGTTCGTGGTGAGCTTGTCCCGAGTATCGGGACTTGTCGAACCATAACGGGGGTTTTGGGGCCTGTCCTGAGCTTGACGAAGGGAAGGGGGTAGGGGGATGGTCGAACGGCCCGGACGAGAGGGCAGGGCGGTGGATAGGAACGAGTAAATACGGCGGTGAGTGTGGGATCCACACCAAGCCGCTAAAGATCAGTAGAGACCTTCAGCTAATCATATCCAAGTTGTAGGCCTGAGAGCAGTCGAGGGGCAGGGGCCCCTGCTCCTCGACTCAGTTCAGCTTGTATATCTCGATGGCGTTCAGGCCGAGTACCTTCTTCTGGTCTTCCTCAGGTAGCTGCTTTAGCACTCTACTCAGATTTTTCACCGGCCCCTGAGACGAGTCAGAGTGGGGGTAGTCGTAGGCCCACACCATCCTATCGGCGCCCAGGAGCTGTGCCGTAATACCGCCGAACTCATCGTCTGGGTCCATGGAGATCCAACCCCTGGTCTTGAAGTAGGTGCTGGGTTTGTGCTTCATCTCGGTGGTAAAGCCCACGATCTCAAACTTTTCATCCATCCTCTCCAGCAGGTAGGGCATCCAGAGAGTGCCCGACTCCAGCACCACCAGCTTCAGGGTGGGAAAGCGGTCGAATACACCGCCCTGGAAGAAACTCATGAAGCTCAGCTGAATGTTCGAGGTGTTGGAGAATGACCACCAGCTCGGCACCTGGATCTCAGGATGCAGCAGCCAGGAGGTGCTTGTCCCCCCGGCCCCAACGTGGAGGGCCGGAGGCATGTCCTGCTCCTGGAACTCGGCCCATAACGGGTCCCAGTGGGGGTCTCCGTATGCGATATCGTGGGGTGGAGAGCCGGGGCACATGACGGCCCGGGGCCCGACGGTGGCGGTCCTCTTCAGCTCCTTCACGCTCTCCTGAACATCGGTCCAAGGCAGGGCGATGGCGGGATACAGCCGGTCTGGATGGCTGCTGCAAAAGTCCACCAGCCAGTTGTTGTACACCCGGCAATAGGCAGCTGCTAGCTCAGGGTCCTTGGTGGCGCCTATCCACCCAAGGCCTAAGGACGGGTACAGGATGCTCTTGTCGATCATCTCCTCGTCCATCATCTTCACCCGCTCGTGGGGATCGCAGGCCGCGGGATTCATGGCCCGGCCCTCTTCCCATGTGACCGAGGGGTTTTCGTAGATGTTCTTCCTCCTCCACTCCTGGCTCTTGCCGATGGTTGCCAGGTTAGCACCGGTGCCTTTGGCTAGGAATGTGTCTCCCTTCCCCTCTGAGAACCACTGCTCCAGGCCGTTCTCATCCTTCCCCATATACATGGCCCTGTCTCGATACTGGGGCTCTATGTTCTCGACCCACAGGTCCGCGGGTTCAAGGATGTGACCATCAACGTCGACAAGCACAGTCTCCGCCATTTTCGTTTTCCTCCTGCTGAGTGCGCTCGATCTACGGCCCTGATTATACCCCGCATCGAACACAAAGGAAGAGGGGGAGTGTTTAATAACATCTTCAACCATCCCCCTGTATCCCCCTTCCTTTTCTGGAAGGGGGAAGAGATCTGGGTGTGTCCCGATACTCGGGACACACCTCCGGCATGTTTCGGCAAGTCCCGAGTGTCGGGACAAGCTCACCACGAGCGGGGGCTTCCCCCCTCTGCACACCCTTTCTTCCATAGCCTGTTAGTAGGAGAACCCCTGGTATCCGGTTACCTTCCCGGTCTCCATGTCCACGGTCTCGAAGAGGCGGGGCCCCAGGATGGACAAGAGGCCCAGGGCCGCCAGGTGGACAGTCCTGCCCGTCGGGTCCAGGGGCGGCGACACCTCGCACAGGTCTATCCCTTTGACGATATCGTACTGGCTCAGCGCCGACATCAGAGAGAGGAACTCCCGAGCCCTTATACCCTGAAAGACGCAGGCCGTGGTGCCCGGGGACTCGGAGCCGTCCACGACATCGATGTCTATGCTCACGTACACCGCATCCACGCTGTCGGCCGCCACCTCCAGCACCTCCTTCACAGCATCCTCTATACCTTTTTCCATCATCATGCGGGCGGTGACCATCTTTAGGCTATGGTTTTTGTACATCCGGTATTGCTCGGCGTCGAGGACCGCGCCGTTGAGCCCCAGCCAGGCCATATTCTTGTAGGAGATCGTCGAGTTTTCACTGATGCGTCGAGCCGAAGTCCCGTGATTGTAGCGGCTGCCTGCTTGCAGCTGGTCCCAAAAATCGGCGTGGCTGTCTATGTGCAGGTAGCCTATACGAGGGTTAGACTTCCTCTCCATCATGCCGCGGGCGAAACCCTCGAAGGAGGGATAGCACACGTAGTGGTCGCCCCCCAGCACCACCGGCAGCCCGCCCCTTCGGACGATGTCGCTCACCCCCGAGGCCACACCTTCGGTGGTCTCCATGATGTCCTGGGGCGAGATCTTCAGGTCCCCTATGTCTCCCATGGTGTGGTCTCCCTTGAACCTCACCCCGATGTTTGTGTCCAGGTCCACGGTGGTGTGATTTTCCGCCACCTCCTGCACCGATCGATACTTGTAAGAGCCTTCCCTAATGCCTCGGGGGCCGAAGCGGGCTCCTAGCCTCCCTAGATTGATGCCCTGATCGATGGGGACCCCGGCTACGACCGTCATCCCTTCCTCGATATCATCGAGACCGATTATGGGCGCGTTGAAAAAGGTCGGAAACCCGACGTATGAGTTGATGTACTCTCCCTTGGGACCTTCCATAGCTCACCTCCTGGGCTAGAAATTTATTCCATCGAACGCGGTTTTAATTTACCCGCAGCCGGTATATCAGGTCAATGGACTTGCCTTGATGGTCTACACATCCAGGTGTAGTATTGCTGACATGGTTGCACGGGCGCCCCAGGAGGCTGAACCCTCCTTCATCGGCCTTCCATCCTTTCTCAAGCTCCCCTACGTCACCAGTCACGATGACCTGGTGGGCTTGAAGCCCGATATCGCCATCATGGGTGCGCCCTTCGATATGGGGGCCACTATCCGACCCGGCACCCGCTACGGGCCCCGGGCCATCCGGCAGGCGGCCGGGTACGTGGGCGGCAGTCCCGTGGAGCCGATGTATCACGTATCCCTCAGGATCGCCCCCTTCAAGATACTGAAGGTGGTGGACTACGGCGACGCCAACTGCCCCCCTCACTCCATAGAGCAGGCCCATCAGGCCATCGCCCGGAAGGTGGCCCAGGTGCTGGAGGCGAAGGCCCTTCCCATCGTCCTGGGCGGCGACCACTCCATCACCCTGCCATCGGCCACAGCGGTAGCCGACGCCTGGGGCCGGGGCAAGGTGGGGATAGTCCACTTCGACTCCCACGCGGACACTGCGCCCGACAGCTTCGGCGGCAGCCTCATCGCCCACGGAAGTCCCATGCGCCGGCTCATCGAGAGCGGGGCCGTTCCCGCCAGGAACTTCGTGCAGATAGGCCTGCGGGGATACTGGCCTCCCCAGGAGGTCTGGGAGTGGATGGAGGCCCAGGGGATGAGATGGCACCTGATGGCGGAGATTGAGGAGCGGGGATTCGACGTGGTGATAGACGAGGCCATCGACCAGGCGTTGGACGGGCCCGAGTACATCTACCTCTCCGTAGACATCGATGTCCTGGATCCTGGTTTCGCCCCGGGCACGGGAACTCCGGAGCCTGGGGGCATAACCCCCGCCCAGCTGCTCAGGGCGGTCCGGAGCATCGTCTCCCGGGTCGATCTGGTGGCCATGGACCTGGTAGAGGTGTCGCCGCCCTACGACGACCCTGGGGCCGTCACCGCTGAGGTTGCCCACCGGGTCGTGCTGGAGGCCATTACCGCCCTGGCGGCGAAGCGGGCCAACAGCACTTAAAATGCTATTACGCCTAGGTTGCGAGCCAGTGCCAAAGATTATTTAGCGAGGACTGTACCTTATGCCCGACCTGAATCCGGAAGGCCCGGCCCCCTTTTTCGTCGGCCTCCAGACCTTCAACAAGTTTCCATATGCCATCGACGCCAAAGAGCTCAAAGAGATGGAGGCCGACATAGCCATAATCGGCGCCCCCTTCGATAGCGGGGCTGTGATCGTGCCGGGGGCCAGGTTTGGCCCCAATGCCATCCGCGCCGCCAACTACTTTGGGAGCCCCATCCACAGCATGTATCACCTGGGCATGGACATCCAGCCCATGAAGCACCTCAAGGTAGCGGACTTCGGCGATGCCAACTGTCCTCCCAACATGGTCGAGGCCAGTATGGAAGCCATCCAGAACAAGGTGAAAGAGGCCCTGGACGCCGGCGCCCTGCCCATTGTACTGGGCGGCGATCACACCATCGTCCTGCCCGACATCACCGCGGTGGCCGAAAAATACGGCTACAAGAACGTTGGGGCCCTGCACTTCGACGCCCACGCCGACACCTTTCCTTCCAGCTACGGTGGCTCCCTTATCAATCACGGCACCCCGGTGAGACGGCTCATAGAGAACGGGGTGATCGATGGGAAGAACTACATCGAGGTGGGGTTGCGGGGATATCTGCCCCCGCCCAGCATCTTCGGCTGGATGAAGGAGCAGGGGATGCGCTGGCACCTGATGGCGGAGATAGAGGAGCGAGGGCTCGATGCCGTGCTGGAGGATGCCATAAACCAGGCGCTGGACGGCCCCGAGCACGTCTTTCTATCCATCGACATCGACGTTCTGGACCCCAGCTACGCTCCTGGGACCGGAGGCCTCGAGCCAGGGGGCTTCACCACCATGGAGCTGCTGCGAGCCGTCCGGCACATCGTCTCCCGAATCGATATCGTCGGCATGGATGTGAGCGAGGTGCTGCCCGCCTGGGATACCCCCGGCAACATCACTGCCGTCGCCGCCAACCGGGTAGTCATGGAGGCGATAAGCGCCATAGCCAAGAAAAAGGCAGGGGCCGACAACGAATGAGCCTGGAAGACAGGAGGAGACAATGGCGTTAGAGAAGCTGATCTCGGCCGATTCCCACGTGGTGGAGCCCCCGGACCTCTGGCAGACCCGGACCGATGCCAAGTTCAGGGACAGGGCCCCCAGGGTGGTGAGCAAAGGAGGTGTGGACAACTGGATCGTCGATGAAGACATCCTGATAGGCTCTGTCGGGGGGCCGACCCAGGCAGGGCTAAGGTACACAGAT